>CALVUL010000017.1 GCA_944363555.1 uncultured Clostridia bacterium | reverse complement strand
CCATATTTATATTGTAACACAATTTTACGAAAAAAGAATGAAAAAGCGGCAGATTTTTAAAAAATCCCGCGCCGCCGCGCGGCGTGCCGCATGCGCGGCGCAAAAAACCGCGATTTTTCGAAAAACGAGGGAAAAAGCCGAAAAAACGGCAAAAAATCGCCAAAAAACGCTTGACATTGATTTGGATACATGTTAGAATTGTTTAGCACTCCGAAAGCATTGGGGTGTTAATTTTTTGGTTACGGAAGGTAATGAAAATGGCTGCTAAGGGAGCGAGAAATAAAATTACGTTGGCTTGCACGGAATGCAAGAACAGAAATTACGACACGTTTAAAAACAAGAAAAACGATCCCGACAGAATCGAGCTCAGCAAATACTGCCCGCACTGCAGAAAGCACACCCCGCACAAGGAAACGAAGTAATCGCGCCCTTCGTGCGATCGATAAGGTAAGGAGAGAACATGGCTAAAACTGATGCAAACATTCCGGTAAACGAAACGGAAAACGCGGAAAAGCCCGTAAAAAAGGCGAAGCCCGCCAACAAAAAGCCCAATATCTTCAAACGCCTCGGCAAAAAGTGCAAGGAAATGTTCGCCGAGTTGAAAAAGGTTTCGTGGCCTTCTTTCGGCAAGGTGGTCAAGCATACGGGCGTGGTGCTCGCGGTGGTGGCGATCTTCTTGGTGGTATTCGCGCTGATAGACTGGGGTCTGTCCGCATTGCTGCAACTTCTCGGTTAAGGAGCTCGATATGGCGGAAGAACAGGCAAAGTGGTACGTCATTCACACCTATTCGGGCTACGAAGCGATGGTGAAGGACAACCTTGAAAAACTGATCGAAAACAACAATTTGCAGGATCATATCACGGATATCCAGATCCCCACGGAAGAGACCCTCGAAGAGAAGGCGAACGGCAAGAAAAAATTGGTGGAGCGCAAAAAGTTCCCCTGCTACGTCTTTTTGAAGATGATCTATTCCAACGATATATGGTATCTCGTAACCAACACGCGCGGCGTAACGGGTTTCGTCGGTCCGCAGGGCAGGCCCCTGCCGCTGACGGAAGAGGAGATCGCGCGGCTGGGCATCGAAAAGGTGGCGCTCAACGTCGATTACAACGTCGGCGACACCGTGCAGGTCGTTTCCGGCCCGCTGGAATCTTTCTCCGGCGTGATCACCGAACTCAACGAGGCGGGGCAGAAAGCGAAGGTCAACGTTACGATGTTCGGCAGGACCACGGAAGTGGAACTCGATTTCGTGCAGATCAAAAAGGTCAAGGTGGAAAAATCCGAAGAGGAAATTTCCTGACCGGCACAGTATAACACAAGGCATTCGCCGCCTTTTTCCGGTCGGGAAAGGCGGTTTGAACAAGTGGGAGTTGCGCAAATTTTTTCCTGCGCAACGGCGGCACCACGATTATGGAGGAACAGAAAATGGCTAAAAAAGTAACAGCGGTCGTTAAGTTGCAGCTTCCGGCAGGCAAGGCAACCCCGGGCCCTCCGGTAGGTTCCACGCTCGGGCCTCACGGCATCAACATCCCCGGCTTTACGAAGGAATTCAACGCCAAAACGCAGGATCAGGCGGGGCTCATCATCCCCGTGGTGATGACGATTTATCAGGATCGTTCGTTCACGTTCGTTCTGAAAACGCCCCCCGCGCCGGTACTCATCAAGAAGGCGTGCGGCATCGAAAGCGGCAGCGCGAAACCCAATAAGGATAAGGTTGCCAAGATCACGAAAGCGCAGGTGGAGGAGATCGCCAAACAGAAGATGGCGGATCTCAACGCGAACACCCTCGAAGCGGCGGCGAGCATGATCGCCGGCACGGCGAGGAGCATGGGCGTTCAGGTGGTCGACTGAGAGCGCATAAGGGCAGGTGGGAGAGAATATCTCGTTTGCACCACAAGGAGGTAAAAAATGAAACACGGTAAACAGTATACAGAGAGCGCCAAGCTCATCGATAAAACCAAACTCTACGAGGCGGGCGAAGCCGTCGAAACGGTTCTTGCCGCGGCGAAGGCGAAGTTCGACGAAACGGTGGAACTCCACGTGCGCCTCGGCGTGGATCCGAAACAGGCGGATCAGCAGGTCCGCGGCGTTCTGGTTCTGCCCAACGGCACCGGCAAAACGGTGCGCGTGCTGGTGCTCGCCAAGGGCGAGAAAGCCGATCAGGCGAAAGCCGCCGGCGCGGACTATGTCGGCGCGGAAGAGCTGGTGCAGAAGATCCAGACGGAAAACTGGTTCGATTTCGACGTGATCATCACCACTCCCGACATGATGGGCGTGGTCGGCAGGATCGGTAAGATCCTCGGGCCGAAAGGCTTGATGCCGAATCCGAAGAGCGGCACGGTTACCATGGACGTCGTGAAAGCCATCAACGACACCAAAGCCGGTAAAGTGGAATACAGGCTGGATAAGAACGCCATCATCCACTGCCCCATCGGCAAGAAGAGTTTCGGCAAGGAAAAACTCCTCGAAAACTACGAAGCGCTGCTCGACGCCATCATCAAGGCGAAACCCGCCGCGGCGAAAGGGCAGTATCTCAGGAGCGTTACCCTCGCCAGCACGATGGGCCCGGGCGTGAAAGTCGCCGCGAAAAATTAAATTGCTTCAAAACGGTTGACAAATTTCCCCGAACGGGGTAAAATGTCAAAGGAAAACGAAATCACCGAAGACAGCGGGTGTTAATTGCTCTGCAAACCCGCCGAGGTAACGATTTTTCGGGAAAGAATGCATTTTGCAGGCTTTCGCATCGTTGCCGCGGTGCGAAAGCCTTTTTGTTTTCGGAATATGCAGAAAGGAGGTAAAGACAAGTGTCGGCAAATCTGGAAGCCAAAAAACAAGTCGTGGAAGAGATCTCCGAAAAGATCAAGTCCGCAAAATCCGTCGTCCTCGTAACCTACGCGGGGCTGTCGGTCGCGGAAGATACCGAACTCCGCCACGAATTCAGAAAACAGAACGTCGAATACAAGGTGTATAAAAACACGCTCGTGAGAAAGGCGTTCGACGCGATGAACGTAAAGGATTTCGACGCGGATCTGAACGGCCCCACGGCGGTCGCGTTCGCGCAGGATGAAACGAGCGCGTGCAAAATCCTCGTCGACGCGGCGAAAAAGTACACCGATAAAATCGCCATGAAAAGCGGTTTTGTGGACGGCGCGTACGTCGACAAGAAGGGGCTTTCCGCCTTGGCGGCGATCCCCTCGAAACCCGAACTTTACTCGATGCTGGCAGGCACGCTGTCCGGCTTCGTGAGAAGTCTCGCCGTGGCGCTCAACGCGGTTGCGGAAAAGAAAGCGGAAAACCCCGCGTAAAAAAATCAAAAAATAAACAAGGAGAAAGAGAAAAATGGCTGATATTGCAAAGATGATCGAAGAGATCAAGACGATGACGGTTGTGGAACTCAACAGCCTCGTGAAGGCGATCGAAGAAGAGTTCGGCGTAAGCGCCGCCGCCCCCGTGGCAGTGGTCGGCGCGGCTCCCGCCGCTGCGGAGGCCGTGGAGGAAAAGACGGAATTCAAAGTAACCTTGAAGGACGCCGGCGGCAACAAGATCGCGGCGATCAAGGCGGTGCGCGAATTTACCGGTCTCGGGCTCGTGGAAGCGAAAGCGCTGGTGGAAAAACTCGGCGTGATCAAGGAAAACGCCACGAAGGAAGAGGCGGACAAGATCGTCGCCGCTTTCAAGGAAATCGGCGCCACGGCGGTTGCGGAATAATTTCCGCGGCAGTTTGCGCCGGCAGGCGCGGTTCGTGAAAAAGGCGAAAAATCAAAGCGGGGTAGCAATTACTCCGCTTTTTTTGTTATTTTGCGCAAATCAAATTGACAAAACGCGCGTTTCTTAGTAAAATAGAACGTAGCCAAAGCATAAGAATTTCTGCCGCCCTGCGGCTTACGGAGTGAAGGAATGAAAAAGTTTGTTATCGGCGTTTTGACAATCGCCCTCGCGGCGCTCACGCTCTTTACCATGACGGCGTGCGATAAGATCGTAAAACTGGAAATCACCCTTTCCCTGTACGATGCGGAAGACGAGGCGATGGAGGAAAAGACGATCACCTTCGATATGTACGAAAACCTCGCCGAAAGCGCGGTGAACGCCGTGCGCGACGCCGTGAACGGCGGCGCTTACGACGACTGCGTGTTTTACGTGCAGTCCGTCAGGGGTACTTCCGTTTCGAGCCAGTTGATGTTCGGCGGGCTGAAAAAGAGCGGAAAAAGTTATGTTAAAGTCGAGCAGGCGGCGGTTCCGACCGCGGAGTTCGAAAAGAACGGCGTTATGGGCAGCAACCTCAAAAACCTGAAAGGGTATCTGGGGCTGTGGAGAAGCTGGGATTCGTGGAAGAGTTATTCGACTTCCGGTTTCGACCGGTCTTCCGCCGTGATCTATATGCCCACGACGGACAGTATTTCCGCCTACGACGGGAATTTCTGCGTGTTCGCAAAGTATTCTGCGGAGGACGATCTCGACGTGATCGAAAGCCTGATCGCCCTTTTGGAAGATGAAGACAATTACACCGAATACACCTGCTATTATACCGCCGATGCCGACGGCAAGCTGGCGCTCGACGCCGAAGGAAAGCCCGTCTGGAACATCGTTGCTACGGAAAATTTCGACGATGTCGACAACGTGTACGACAGCGAGGACGATAAGACGGAGGAGAGTTCCAAGGATACGCAGTACGATTCCTATACCGTGCAGATCCCCGACGAAAACAAGATCAAGATCGAGAGTATTCGCATCGCGTAACCGCGGTTTTAAACAGGAAAAACGAAAACGATAAAACGCACGGTGCGCCCGCATTTTCATGCGGGCGCACCGTGCGTCATTTTAAAAATTACGTTGCGCCGCGGCGGAGTTTGCCGTCCGCGCGCGTTCGTTTCAGCGGGAAAGGCGTTCGCACGTTTCCATGCAGGTCAGATTTTCCGCGTCGATGTTTTTAAGGCGTTTCAACACCGCCTCGGCGCGGTTCCAACCGTCGTCGAAGTCGAGTTCGAAGGAATGCCCCCAGATGAAGAGCAGCCCCTTTTCCGCCCGTTCGAACTCGTCGATCAAGCCGCTTAGTTTGTCGCTTAAAATGTGCGCGGAAGGATTCCACGCGAGGAAGTTTTCGGGGAAGGCGAGGCTGTTGCCGTCGGCGGCGCTCCGCGCATAGCGCACGGTAGTGAAGTTCTTTAAGATCTCCACCGCGAGCCTGTCGTAATTTTTCCCGCCCCAAGCGTAGGCGAGCCCCCGCACGGGGCGGCCGAACAATTCGCTTAAACGCATGTAATCGGGCACGACTTCTTCGATGATGTCCTTCGGTTCGAGGAGTTTCAGACAGTTGTGCGTGCGGGTGTGCGCCGCCACCTCGAACCCCTCGTAAAGGGCGAGCGCCTTTTCGAGGGGCAGGCGGGTATGCACCACATGATGCCCGTTCATTTCGAAGGAATATTCCGTGCCGAACAGGGCGGAACTTAAATTGAAGGTGGCTTTGAACCCGTATTTTTTTAAAAGCGCAACGAGCCGTTCGTCCTGCACGGTGCCGTCGTCAAAACTGAACGCGATGATTTTATCCATGCGATGTTCTCCCTTCGTTCAATCGTTTTTTCTGAATCGCGCGATGATGAGCAGAAAGCGCAGAAAGTAGAGCAGGGATACGCAAAGGCTTGCGAAATAGGTCATCGCCGCGGCGTTGAGCACCTTGCCGACCTGCTTGATCTCGTCCGCTTCCAGCACGCCGGTTTCCGCCAGCATGCGCCGCGCGCGGCGGGACGCGTTGAGTTCCACCGGCAGGGTGACGAGGGAAAAGATCGTGGCGAGGGAATAACAGATGATGCCCAGCGAAATGAATGCCGATCCTACGGCGGGCGCGGAAACGACGATCCATTCCAGCAGGACTCCCACGATGACGAGGGGGATGGCGAGGTATGTGCCTATGTTGACGACGGGCACGATCACGGAGCGCAGTTTCAGCATGAAATAACCCTCTTCGTGCTGTACGGCGTGCCCCACTTCGTGCGCCGCCACGCCGAGCGCGGCGACGGAGTTGGAACGATACGTCGATTCCGAAAGGGAAAGCACGCCGGTTTTCGGGTTGTAGTTGTCGCTCAGCCTCCCGCCCGTCGGCTGCACGAGAACGTTGCAGTTGTATTTTTCCAAAAGCATACGGGAAAGATCGCTCGCCGTCCAGTCGGAACGGGAGGGCACTTTATCGTATTTCGCAAACGTTGTGCTTACGCGGATCTGCGCCCACAGCGCGAACAGGATCCCCGGCAGCACGATGATGTAGCCGTACCAATGCAGATAAAAGAACATGGTTTTTCTCCTTTACGTATTATCATTGTATCATAAACGCCCCGCGTTTACAAGTTATATTTTACCGTTCGGGCGTTAAATCAACGTTAAATTTGCAATTTTTCCGCCGGAAATTTCGCATTGCAGGGTTTTCGCCGCGTAAACGCCTTCGCTTTCGGGGTATACGAGCAGGGGGCGCGGGTCGTTTTCCCGCCGCGGCGGGGGAAACACCCCGATAAATCTGCCGAGATATTCGCGCGCGCGGCGCGCCGCGGGCAACAGGTCGGGCGCGAGGTAGGGGGAAGGGTCTTCGCCGGCGAGCACGGCTTCCGCAAAGGCGTAGGGCAGCGCCGCGTCGCACAGGGGGCGCCGCGCCGCCGCGCCCTCCGTTTCCGTTCTGCGGGGGGTGAACGCCGCGCCGCCGTATTCCCATTCCGTGCGCAAAACGCGCGGCGTGCCGCCGAGCGCGCTTTTCGTTACGAACGCGCCGGAGGAAAAAGAATATTCGTCCGCCGCGCCGTCGAATACCGTCGCCAGCCGCCCGTCTTCCAGACAGACGAGGCGTTTTTTTTCGGTATAAACATAGAAAAAGCGGTTGCCGCCGCAGAAAAATTCTCCCGCGTCCGCGACGGGTTCTTTAAAGGAAAGCGCGCGGTAATGTTCGGGGACTTCTACGGAAAATTTATATCTGCCGTCCGCATACGCCGTCAGCACCGCGTTTTTCAGCCGTTTTTGAAAGAGCAGGGAAAAAGGCAGGTCGGGGGCGGGCCTTTCGAATTTGACCGCCCCGCCGTTTTTCCAGCGCACTTTCACGGCGTCCTCCGCGCCCGTGCGGAGGAAATCGCAGTCCGCCATAAAACAGCGCGCGGGGGAGCCGTCGAGGGGGATGACCTCCGCGAGCGCGCCGCGCGGCGCGGCGAGAAAGCAGCGATCGACGTTTTTATACGCCGTTTTCCCGTCGACGCGCAGGGCGAAGGGAAATTCGGCAACGATATAAAGGTTCATAAATTATTTAAGTATACGTATAAAAGCGCGGGATTATGTCAATCATCGGAGCGTAACGGGAGGTACGTTTATGAACGAAAAGATTTACGGATTCAGGCAAAAGGACGTTGCCGAACTCATCGCCTGTCTGGAAAAGAAACGGGAAAAGCCTTTGAGCCGCGTGTTCGAAGAGTTTGCCGAAAAGACGGGCAAAAGCAAGGGAACGGTGCGCAATATGTATTACGCGCTGGCGAAAAAGAGCAGGGAGGACCGCGCCTTTACCGACGCGTATCTGCACGGCGAGGTCATCCCCGTGCAGAAGATCGCGGAATTTAACGAAGGCGAGGAGCGCGAACTCGTCAAAAAGGTGCTGCTCGGCAGAAAGGAAGGCAAATCCGCCCGCCGCGTCATCCGCGAACTCGCGGAGGGGGACGAGAAAAAGGCGCTCCGCTTTCAGAACAAATACCGCAACGTGCTCAAACGCAATCAGCCGCTTTTGGGGGAACTTACGGCGGAGATCCGCGCGGAAAGCGGCGTGGCGGCGGAAACCATCGGTATGCGCAGCAACTCGAAGATCGTTTCGGACGTGATGCTGAAACGCCTGCAGAACGAGATCAACGCCCTTATCGAGCGCATTTCCGGCAAACTGAAGAGGGAAAACGCCTATCTTCGCAGCCGTATCGGCGCGCTGGAAGTGGAAAACATGCGTTTAAAAAACGTGCTTTACGGCGACGGCGGCAGGGCGGCGCGGTTTTTCGAAAACGGAGACGGAGAAAAAATCCTGCATTGAAAGCGTACGGTTGACAAATTTCCCGATTTAGTGTAAAATCATTACGTTCGCGCCGCCGGCGCGGAAAAATTTTGCAGGAAAGAGGGAAATATGAAGATCTTCGAAAAGTGCGAACGGCTCAAAAACGTGCAGCAGGCGAAGGAATGGGGGCTGTATCCTTACTTCCACGTGCTCAACACCCGTCAGGATACGCAGGTGAAGATGGAAGGAAAGGATATGCTGATGCTCGGCAGCAACAACTATCTCGGTCTGACTTCCGACGAGCGCGTGATCGCCGCCGGCGTGCAGGCGCTGGAAAAATACGGCAGCGGCTGTTCGGGCAGCAGATTTTTAAACGGCACGCTGGAATCCCACGTGGCGCTGGAAAGCGAACTCGCCGAGTTTCTCAACAAGGAAGGGGCGGTTACCTTTTCCACCGGCTTTCAGTCGAACCTCGGCATCATCAGCGCGCTTGCGGGCAGGACGGACGTGGTGCTCTGCGACAAAGAAAACCACGCCAGCATCTACGACGGCTGCCGCCTTTCCTTTGCGAAGATGGTCCGCTACAATCATTCCGATATGGAGGACCTCGAAGAACGGCTGAAAGAGATCGATCCCGCCGTCAACGGCGCGCTCATCGTTACCGACGGCGTGTTCAGCATGAGCGGGGAGATCTGCAAACTGCCTGAAATCGTCGCTTTGGCGAAGAAATACGGCGCCGCCGTCATGGTGGACGACGCGCACGGGTTGGGCGTTCTGGGAGAGCGCGGCAGGGGCACGGCGGAATATTTCGGTCTGGAGGACGAGGTGGACGTCTATATGGGCACCTTTTCAAAATCCCTCGCCTCCCTCGGCGGGTATATGGCGGCGAACGCGAAGATCTGCGAATACGTGCGCCACGTTTCCCGCCCCTTCATTTTCAGCGCGAGCATCACGCCCGCGTCCGTAGCCTGCGCCCGCGCTTCGCTGGAAATTCTGAAAAACGAACCGCAGCGGGTCAGGCGGCTGGGGGAAGTTTCCGACTATATGCGGAAAGCCCTTTTATCGCGCGGGGTGAAGATCGTAAAGAGCGCTACGCCCATCATCCCCATCTATACCTATGAGGATAAGACGACGTTCGAGGCGTGCACGATGCTCTTTGAGCGCGGCGTGTACGTCAATCCCGTCGTCAGCCCCGCCACCCCCGCCGGTCAGAGCCTGCTGCGCACCAGTTATACGGCGACGCATACTTTCGCCCAACTCGACGAGGCGGCGGATAAGATCAGGGACGTGCTCGGCGAACTCGGCGTGATCTGAGGGGCTGCCGGCATTTGAAAAACGCGCCTGCCGCCGCGCCTTTGCCGCCTTTGCGGCGGCGCGCCGCAGGGGCTGCGTCCGCGGGGAAAAATTCCCCGCTTTTTTTATGAAAAAACGGTTGACAGATCGCGCCGCGCGTATTATAATACAATTGCTACCAAAAAGGTAGGGATTAAAGGACGGGCGGAAAACATGAAACTTTCATCCAAAGCCCATTACGGCTTGCAGGCATGCCAGATCCTCGCGGAGGCGGGGGGCGGCGCCGTTTCCGCGACGGAGCTGGAAGAAAAGGTGGGCGTTTCGGGCAAATATCTCGAAAAGATCATGCGCATTTTAACGGGGTGCGGCGTCGTCGCCGCCAAGCGCGGCGCGCAGGGGGGGTATTATCTGGCGAAGAGCCCCGAAAGCGTTACCGTGGGGGAAGTTACCCGCGCGCTGGAGGACGATATGAAGATCGTGCACTGCGTGCATTCCGCCTGCGAAAAATGCGAATGCAAATCCGGCAAGATCTGGCGTTCTCTGGTGAAGAAGATGAACGAATTTTTAGATTCCGTTACCCTTGCGGATATGCTGAAAGAGGATTTTTGATATGGAAAAGAAGAGGATTTATTTCGATCACGCGGCGACCACGCCGGTGAGAAGGGAAGCGCTGGAAAAGATGCTGCCGTATTTTTCCGAAGTATTCGGCAACGCCAATTCCCAGCATATGTTCGGCAGGGACGCCGTGAAGGCGGTGGACGAGGCGCGCGACACCGTTGCGCGGATCATCAACGCAAAACCGAGCGAAATCTATTTCACCTCCGGCGGCACGGAATCGGATAACTGGGCGCTGCGCGGCACGGCGCACGCGCGCAGGGACAAGGGCAGGCATTTGATCGTCAGCAGCATCGAACACCCCGCCATGATCGCCACGGCGAAACAGCTGGAAAAGGACGGGTTCGACGTTACCTATCTCCCCGTGGACGAGACGGGGACGGTTTCCCCCGAAAGCGTGAGAAACGCGATCCGCGACGATACGGTTTTCATCGGCGTGATGACGGCGAACAACGAAGTGGGCACCATTCAGCCCGTGAAGGAGATCGCCGCCATAGCGAAGGAGAAAAAGATCACGATGTTCACCGACGCGGTGCAGGCGGCGGGCGTTTTGAAACTCGACGTAAAGGAACTCGGCGTCGATATGATGTCCTTTTCGGGGCATAAATTTTACGGGCCGAAGGGCGTGGGCGTGCTGTACGTCAAGAGCGGCGTGAAGATCGACCCCGTGATGACGGGCGGGCATCAGGAACGCATGAAGCGCGGCGGCACCACCAACGTGCCCGCCATCGTCGGCATGGCGGAAGCCTTCCGTCTCGCAGACGAGGAACGGGAGAAAAACGCGGCGTACGTAACCGCTTTGCGCGACAGGTTCATCGCCGGCGTGGAGGCGCGCATTCCCGATGTGAAACTCAACGGGCACAGGGTGAACCGCCTGCCCGCCAACGCCGATTTTTCCTTCCGCTACATCGAAGGGGAATCGATCCTGTTCCACCTCGATCTGGCGGGCATCGCCGTTTCCAGCGGTTCGGCGTGCTCTTCGGGGTCGCTGGAACCTTCCCACGTGCTCCTCGCCATGGGCGTGCCGGAGGAAACGGCGCACGGTTCCATCCGCTTTACGTTCGGCACGGACAATACGGCGGAGGAAGTCGATTACGCGGTGGACGTGCTTGCGGAAACGGTGAAAAAACTCAGGGCGATGTCGCCGCTGTTCAAACAATTCGAAGGAGAAAAACAGTATGTATAACGAAAAAGTGATGAAGGTTTTCCAAAATCCCAAAAATGTGGGCGAGGTGGAAAATTACGACGCCATCGGCACGGTGGGCAACGCCTCCTGCGGGGACATTATGCAAATTACCCTGAAGATCGACAACGACGTCATTACCGACGCGAAATTCAAGACGTTCGGCTGCGCCGCCGCCATCGCCACGTCCTCCACGGCAACGGAGATGATCAAGGGGAAAACCCTTGACGACGCGCTGAAAATCACCAACAGGCAGGTGGTGGAGGAACTCGAAGGGCTGCCCCCGCAGAAACTGCACTGTTCGGTTCTGGCGGAGGAGGCGATCCGCGCCGCCATCGAGGATTACAGGAAAAAGCAAGGCGCATAAAACGGGCAAAACGCGGCATAATATTCTTCGGGGAGGAGAAGATTATGGACGATAAATTTTTGGTCGGCGTGATTTTGGGAATGGTCGGCGGCGCGGTGCTGGCGACGAATTCCGCGAAAGCGCGTCAGGCTGTCAAAAAGGGACAGGATCAGGTCCTCGAAAAGGCGGAATCCCTGAAAAAGAAGTCTTCGGATAAGGACTGATCGGAAAAATAGCGTTAAATTCGGGGCGAAACGGAAATTTTTGCCGTTTCGCCCGCGTTTTTTATTGTAAACGGCGGCAAGATGTGTTAAGATATACGTAGATCTTTCGGGAGTAGAAATGAAAAGGTTGATCGCGCTCGACGTGGGTTCGAAGCGCATCGGTATCGCGGTAACCGATCCGTTCGGCACTTACGCGCTGCCGGTGGGCACGTACGTCAGAAAAAATCTCAAAGCCGATCTGGCATATATTTCCGCCCTCGCAAAGGAACGCGGCGCGGAGGAGATCGTCTGCGGGCTTCCTTTGAATTTCGACGGCAGCCGCAGCGCCCAGACGGCGTATACGGAAACGTTCATAAACGCCCTGAAAGCCGCGGCGGACGTGCCCGTGGTAACGAGCGACGAACGCTGCACCACCGCGGAAGCGCACAATACGCTGATCGGCGAGGGCAGGCGGCGGGAGAAACGCAAAAAATACGTGGACGCGCTTGCCGCGACCTACATACTCGAAGGATACCTGCGGAATATAAAAATGAAAGGAGAAAAGCAATGAAGGAAGAAGAAAAAAAGACCTGCGGCTGCGGGCAGAACAAAGGGGAAGGCGAAAAACAGTGCAAGCATAAGCACGACCACGGCGAAGGCTGCTGCGACCATAAGCACGACCGCGACCACGGCGAAGGCTGCTGCGACCACGATCACGACCGCGATTGCGACTGCGACTGCGGCTGCGAAGATCCGGAGATCGTGGAACTGACCGACGAAAACGGTAAGGCGATGAAGTTTTACCACCTCGGCACCATCGAGTTCAAAAACGCTTATTACGCGGCGTTTCAGGCGGCGGAAGAGATTGACGGCGTGGACGACGACGAACTGATCATCTTCGAAGTCGCCGACGGCGAGGGAGAGGACAGCGATCTGCTGCCCATCGAGGATCAGGATCTGCTCGACGAGGTGTACGAGGAATTCTGCCGCGTCTTCGACGAGGATTACGACGAGGACGAAGAGCCCGAAGAAGAATTCTGATCTTTTCCGCATGATCGAAAAAACGGAGCGCGCCGCGGCAATTCTTTGCCGCGGCGCGTAATTTTTAAAAAGCGTTATGTCAGAATGCCGTCGAAGGTTTCATCGAAAATGTCGCACAGCGCCGCCAAAGCGGAAAAACTCGGTTCGCAAACGCCCTTTTCCCACGCGCTGACGGTGCGCCGGTCTGCGTCCGGCAACGCTGCGAGCTCCTTTTGCGTGAGTTTTTTATCGATCCGCAGCATTTTGAGGTTTTCGGCAAAGCGAATGATCTTCATAAACAAAGAATACCAAAATTATTGGTAAAAACCGCAACATACCTAAAAATACGGTGTATATAAGATTTATTCGACCGAATAGGAAAAAGGAAGGAGATCTTTTGCGGTGATTTTCTTTAACGCACCGAGTACCGACACGATGACGTTGCACTCCGGCATATAGTCGTGCAATATCTGACGGCAATTTCCGCAAGGCGATATAATTTCTTTGCCGTCTTTTCCTCTGACTGCAACGATAACGTCAAAGTCCCTTTCTCCGTTTGTGATCGCCGTACCGATTGCCACTTGTTCCGCACAGGCTCCGTGCAAAGAATACAGGTTTACGCCAACATATATCTTTCCGTTTTTACAACGTATAGCGGCTCCCACTGTATGATGATAGCGTTTCGAGTCGTAGTTCAGGCGGATAGCCTTTTGAGCCGCTGCTATCAAATCGTAATCTTCCTTTTCCAAATGTTGCATTTCTTTAACCTCATATCGCTGTTTAGGCAAGTTATACACGGAAGTCTGTTTTCAGACTTCCGTATTTTAATCGACAAAATGTAGTTATTCGTTTATTTTCTTTGCAAAAATACGCGTTCCGGCTGTTCGGGAAAGCCGTTTTTTGACAAAAAGGATAAAAGAGCGCGTTTTTGTCCGTCTGCAAAAGAAGGGGTTCGCCGCCCGCCGCGCTCCCATCGCCGCCTTGCGGCGGGTGCGAAAAAACGCCGAAAACGATTTTTCGGTTTTTTCGCGGTGTTCGGCGCGCAGCCGTTTTCTCCGTAAAGCGCGTTGTTTTATTCCGCCCCGCTCTCCTTTCGCAGCAGGGCGTTCAGGCTGTTTTCGAGATCGACAAGTTCCCTTTCCGCCCGCAGCAGTTCCCCGCGCGTTTTTTCCGTTCCGCCGCGCTTCGTTTCGCGGGCGGCGTTCTGCAGATCGCCGATTTTGATCCGCGCGGCGCGTATTGCATTGCCGAGAGCCGCTTTTTCGGCATAATAGAAACCGTCTTTGCAGCAGTTGTCTGCGATTTTCATGATCCGCCCTACCGCATGGAAAAATTTTCCTTATCAGTATCATAACATACCGCCGGCGATAAGTCAATATGCAATTTTAATATTTTCCGCATTCGTCATTGGCGGCGCATTCGTTGACTTTTTCGGGGAAAAAGGGTACAATAAATACGGAAAACGAAAAAAGGATTACGCGGCAGTGGTTATTTTGGGATTCGACCCGGGGCTTGCGACCCTCGGCTACGGGGCGGTGAAGAGCGAGCGCGGAAAAACGGAACTGCTCGATTACGGCGTCGTGCTCACGCCGAAAAACGAAAATCTCGCGGTGCGGCTGGCGATGCTCGAAGAGGGGATCAATAAGGTTATCGAAACTTTCAGACCGGAAGAGATCGCCGTGGAGGAACTCTTTTTCGCCAAGAACGTAACCACGGGCATCAACGTGGCGCACGCCCGCGGCGTTTTGTTGCTCACGGCGATCAAAAAATGCGGCAGGCTCTACGAGTATACCCCTTTGCAGATCAAGCAGGCTTTAACGGGGTACGGGCGGGCGGATAAAAACCAGATCCAGCAGATGGTCAAAACCTTTCTGCGCTTAAAAGCGGTGCCCAAGCCGGACGACGCGGCGGACGCCCTCGCGGTGGCGCTCACCCACGCGCAGACCAGCAAGATGGGCGGATTATTCAGCATATAAGGCGGTGAAAACATGATCGGTTATCTCAAAGGCAAAGTATTGTATCGGGAGGAGAACAACATCCTTTTGGAAAACAACGGCGTCGGTTACGAGGTGTGCTGTTCCGCTTCGGCGGCGCAGAAACTCGTTCAGAACGGCGGCGGGGAAGTGTATGTTTACACCGCCGTGCGGGAGGACGGCGTGTATCTGTACGGTTTCGTTTCCCCCGAAGAAAAGAATATGTTTGTGAAACTCGTTTCCGTTTCCGGCGTCGGGCCGAAAGTCGGCATCGGCGTGCTTTCCGGCATGAGCCTTTCCTCCCTCGCGCTCGCCATCGCCACTTCCGACGTCAAGACCCTTTCCAAACTCAAAGGGCTGGGCAAAAAGACGGCGGAGCG
>CALVUL010000016.1 GCA_944363555.1 uncultured Clostridia bacterium | reverse complement strand
CGTAAGCACGCCCCTGTAACTGTCCACCAGATTCGGCGCTTTGTTCAAAAAACTCTCCACTGTTGCGCCGGCGGTATCCGTATGGAAATACCGATCGCCGACGCTTGCATAATCGCCTTCCGCATACGCGGCGGGCGCGCTTAAAAACGCCGCCGCGCAGAACACGATCGCCGTGCTTAAAACCGCCGAAAGCAGTTTCAAGACTTTTCCTTTGCGTACACTGCTCATAATTTTCTCTCCTTAAAATTTATTCTTTCAGTCCGCCGACTGTAAGTGACTTCGTGATCACCTTCTGGAAGGAGCAGAACAGCACCACCGAAGGGATGGAACAGATGGCGAAACCCGCCAGAACTTCCGGCAGACTCGCGCCGTATTTGGCGGAATCGTACTGGAACAGATACAGCCCGTACGCCAGCGTGGGCACGCTGGGCAGGTAGATGAGGGAAGCGGAATAATCGTTCCACGACCCGATGAACGCCAGAATGTACAACGCGCAGAGCGTGGGCATCATGATGGGAATGATGATTTTCAAAAACACCGTCAGATGTCCGCCGCCGTCGATAAACACCGCCTCCGAATAGGAATTGGGGATCGCCTTGAACGCGCCGTACAAAAGCAGAAAGTTAAAGCCGAACGGTCCCCCCGGGAGAATGATATACAGCAAGAAGTTGTTGTATATGCCGAGTTGGCGGTACACGGTCAACGTGTTGGCAAGGCTGCCCACGATGGGGATGACCATCACGAAAATGTTGATGTTGAACAGCAGTTTTCTCAGTTTGAAATCGTATTTCGCCACGCAGTACGAGCACAAAACCACGCTGAGCAGACCGAAGAAACTGCCGAACGTTGCCAAGATCAAACTGTTGCCCAGCATGTTGAACACGTTGTATTCGTAAAGCTGCCCGCCGCGGATGACCTCCACTTTGAGGATCTCGAAAATGCTGGTATAATTTTCAAAACGCCAGCGCGCGGGGAGCCCCAGAAAACTGTCCGCATAATCGAGCCTTCCTTTGAAAGATGTCATCATCATCCATGCAAACGGCAGCAAAAGCGACAGCCCGTGTATGAGGAAGATGATCCCCACGGCGATGAACAGCGCCTGCGCTTCCTTGATTTTTTTTCTTTTCGTACGCTGTTTCATGCAATATCTCCGTAAACGTCCCGCATGGGGTCGATCCTGTTCAGCAGCCACCGCGTGCCCAGCGTAAGGGGCACCGTTACGATGGTGATGAGTATGGAAACCGCCGAACCCATGGGGTATGCCGTAAGATCCCCCGCCATGGCGATCTTAAAGAGGTAGAACCCCATCATATAGGTTTTCTGCGGCACGTCGTTCAGCCCGTAGAAAAGATACAGGCTGCCCGCTATCGTGAAAATGCTCGCCACGCCGGTGATCAGGTAAGTGGTCAGCGTGGGGAAAATCAGCGGAACGACGATGCGGAAAAGTTCCTGAAAGGTGTTCGTACCGTCGATCTTGCCCGCCTCGATCACCCCGTCGTCGATGGAAAACATCGCGTTGGAATAGATGATGATCGAGGAGGAAAACCCCAGCCACAGGGTGTAGAAAACCTGCACCCCGAACGCCGAATTGTTGTTGCGGATGAGGTTCGGCATCTCGATGCCGAGCAGTTCCTTCATCATCTGCGGAAAGCCCACTTCCATAAACTTCATGAAAAGCAGCGTCATCACCACGCCGGAAACCATGTTCGGCAGCATATACACCACGCGGATGACGGAAGAGCCGAACTTTTTCTTATACAGGTAATACCCGAAAAGGATGTTGAGCGGCATTCCGATAACGAGCGTCAGCAAAAACATCTTGATGTTGTTCCAGAACGATACGGCGATCAACCGGTTATCCACCCCCGTGAACACGAGTTTGAAGTTTTCCAGCCCGTTCCAGTAGGTGGTTCCGTCCGTCCGCATGCCCTGAAACGCCATGAGGATGTTGTTGAAATTCATGTATACGTAAAACACCAGAAACTGCGCCAGCGGGTAAAAGAGCATACAGGTCAGAAAAATCGTCTTTGCGACCTGCTTTTTGCTCTGTTTCAGGCGTTTTTGCGGCTTTGCGGCATCCATACTCACACTCTCGCCGCCATATAGGCGTCGTAACCGGCTTTAAGCGAAGGCCAGTCTTCCGTTCTCGATTGCAGCATGCCGTCGAGATACTCCTCCGCGCTGTAATAATACAGCCCGTTCATGATGATGTAATAACTGTCCGTGCCGATTTCCGTAGAAGTCGTCTGCGGCAGCCCCGCGCGGATGGGCAGATACATGTTCTGATACAGCTGCGGGTTGATGAAGGTGTTTTCGGGATCGTGGTAGAGGGCAAAGAAATTCCTGCTGAACGGACTGAGCTGAGCAAGCTGATCTTCCGTCAGTTCCACGTCGTAAGGCAGCACGCCGCCGGTGTTCACGGTGAAATTCTGAATGTATTTCGGCTGGAACATATAGGTCAAAAAGTCCTTGCAGATCGCCTTTTTTTCGTCGTCGGCCTGCTTTCTCAGCCCGATATAGGTGCTGTCCGCAACGACGTAAACCGAACCTTCTTCCTTCTGCCCGTCAAAGTACGGCAGGGTCATAAAACGGTAATCGTTCGTTCTGAACGCGTAATCCGTGTAACCGAAATCGTTCACGAGGTCCTCGAACACCATTTTCGATTCGTTTTCCCACCAATCGCCTTCCACGAGCATGCCGATCTTTCTGTCCTGATTCTTCGCGGTGAAGGCGATAAAATCGGTCTGCGCGTCGGTATGCGAATAACTGAGCGTGGAAGCGCTCGGATAGGTATACGGATTGACGATGCCGAGCGCCGTATCCTTGCAGGCGAGGTATTTATCGAGGAATTCGAGCGCCTTTTTCTTCCCCCGCATCTCCGCAACGCGGTATCCGTTTTCCACCGTGATCTCCTCGCCCTCTTCCAATACGCCGTCGTTATCGAAATCGTACTGCCCGTCATAGGTATAATTGAGCATATACGCATCCACGCCGTCGTACTGCGCGGCGATCATCTCGTAAATCTCGTTCACGTAATTGCTGAATTTTCCGGAATAGTTGAAGGCGTAACCGAGCACCTGCGCGGCTTTGAGCGCCATCGCCTCCCACTGCGCCTCGGTTTCGGGGTGTCCGTCGTCATACGTGCCGGCTTTGCCGTCCTTCCCTTTGGAAAGCGTTTCCGTAGGGGACGTGATGAACTGCCCCGCGTCGTTGTAAAGCAGGCCGTATTTCAAAAACAGTTCGTGATCGTACACGAAACCGCGCACGCCTTCGTATAAGGGCAGGGCGTATATGCCGCCCTTCCCGTCGCCGTAGCCCTGCGCGTAACTTTCGGGATCGCTCATCATTTCGCGGATGGTCTTTTCGCTGCCCGCGGGGGTGGAATCCCATACGTCGCGGATGTCCTCCACCACGCCGGCGTCGATCATCTTATACATATAACTGTTGGTGATGAACAGATCGTAGATCGCCGTGCCGGACTGCAGATTGCTCAAAATGGTATTGAATTCGTCCTTCGTGGCGCGAACGGTGAGTTTATATTTGTTCTCCGTTTTTTCCGCATTGTATTCGTTCACGATTTTATCGAGCCATTCCCTGCCGTAGCCGCCGTTGAAAAGAGAAATGTAGATGGAAGGGCGCTTATCGTCGTCCTCGATCCGTTTCCCGCCGCAGGCCGTCGCCCCCAGCGCGATGCAACACGTTAAAAGCAGTGCAAGAAGTTTTTTCAAGATGTCGTGCCTCCTTTCCGAGAGTAATTTACGCTACCATCATACCGCATTTTACAGGGCATTTCAAGATATATTCTTATCCAAAAATTGTATTTTTTTGAACTGTTTTACCCCCCCCCCGACAAAAAAATCATAAAAAACAATACCTTTTTTTACGATTGTATTGACTTTTGTTTCAATTTCGCTATAATAATAAATAAAGACGGAAATAAAAAGCGGGATTTTTTTACATGCTGGAAATCGTACCCGGGTTCAAGACCGATAACGAGATCGTACAATTTTACAACAACAAGAATCTGGAACTTTGTTCCAACGAATTCGGCATCCACGATTTTTCCTGCCGCGTTGCGGCAGGAATGCGGACGCAGCTGCATTATACCCTGCATTTCGTACTGCGCGGCAAAGGCACTTTTTACATCGCGGGGAAAACCTATCGCCTGCAGGAAAACGACGCGTTTTTCACGCCGCCGAACGTCAAGGTTGCCACCACGCCGGACGAAGCCGATCCGTGGACGTTTTTCTGGGTGGGCATGAACGGAAAAGGCTTTCAGCAGATCTTTGCAAACGCGCTGTTTTCCTTTTCTTCGCCGGTATATTCCTGCGGGGCGTGCGCGGAAAAGATCCGCGCCGCCATCGAACGCCTTCGGGATTTCTGCCCCGCGGAAAACGAGGCGCTGCGGATCCGCAGCATCGCAACGGCGCTGGAAATATTCGCCTATATCACGGAAGAACGCTTGGAAAACCACGGCGAAATCCCGCGCGCGTTCACGAAAGAATATTATTTTCAGAAAGCGCTCAACCAAATCGACGCCAATTATGCCGACAGCGCTTTCAAAATCGACGATATTTGCCGCGAACTCGCCATAAGCCATTCCTATCTTTGCAAAATCTTCCGCAATTTTTCCACGGTAACGGTCAACCAATATCTCATCGAGGTAAGAATGCGCGAAGCGCGGCTGCTGCTCGATAAAAACGAACAGAGCATCAAAAACGTAGCCTACGCGGTGGGTTATAACGATTACGCCTATTTTTCCAAGGAATTCAAAAAACTTTTCGGCTATACGCCCGGGCAGTACAGGAAAACGCAGCTGAAAAACAAGCGGCTGAAATGACCGCCCGAAAGGGCAGAACGGAACGGAAACGAAAAAACGCGCGGCGCGCCGCAATTTTCTGCGGCGCGCCGCGCGTTCCGTAAAAAATCCATTGCCTTTCAAAAGCACGCGGTTGCCGTTCGCCTGCGAAAAAGGCGAAAACCGCTTTGATTTTTTCGACCTGCCCCTCATATACCCCGTTTTCGCCCGCGACAGCGCGCATAAAGGCGATTTTCGGCGGAATTTGTAAACCGTTGTCGCTTATTTGCCCGCGCAGGCGCGCCGATCCGCGCGCTTATACGCAATCGACTTTTATCGAATATGCGACGATTTTGTCGTTTTATATAATAATTTGCCGTTTTACGGCGGTTTTCCCCGCGTTTTTCGCCCTGCCGCGCGGCAGGGAAAAGGGGCGGAAAAATTTTTCCGCCCCTTTTCCCCGTTTTGGATTGACATTCCTCTTCGCTTCGGCTATAATAAAATAGAATAAAAACGACGCGATTTTTGCAATATAACGTCGAATATGCGACGAATTTAATAAAACCGTCGCATAAAAGGGGAAATTTTATGGATCTGCGCGTAGAAAAGACCATTAAAAGCATCTTCAACGCTTTTTTGGAACTGAGAGCAAAAAATCCGCTGGAAAAGATCAGCGTTACCGAACTTTCCGAACGGGCGACCATCAACAAAGCCACGTTCTATCTGCATTTTAAGGATATTTACGATCTTTCCGACACGTTGGAAAGCGAACTCGTCAATTCCATTATCGACAAGATTTCCCCCGAAGAATTCGAACGCGAACCCATCGCCGCCATCGACGCGCTGACCGAGGCTTACGCATCCAAAAAGAACATGATCTCCATTCTGTTCGCCGATACGCGCAGCCAGCGCCTCGCCCACAAGGTGGAGCAGGGCGTGAAGGAACTGCTCTTTTCGCAAAACCCCGCTTGGAAGGACGACTGCCGCGTCAACGCCCTGATCAGTTACGCCGTGTTCGGCAGTTACTATGCGTTCGTCAACAACAGCGCCTTTCTCCCCGTGGAAACCATCAACGCCGTAAGCCGCATCAACGAACAGTTAAAGCCCCTGCTCTGATCCGCCCGCGCGGTTTGAAGACCGCGCCGCCGCAATCCGCGCCCTGTGCCTGCGCGGAAAACAAACCGCGGCGATACGGCAAAGCGTGCAAATACGCCCTTTAAAATACGCTGCGGCGGCTGACGAAAGTCAGCCGCCGCTTTCCTTTTTCCCTGCGCGCCGCAGCGCGCCTTATTTTATCTTTCCCCGCGCCGCCTTCCGCTTTTGCCGCAGCGCGCTTTGCGCTTTTTACAGGCGGTCGATGACGCCGCAGATCGTTTCCACCGTTTTATCCACGCCGAGGAAAGAACTCTTTACGCAAAGATCGTACGTACCCACCGCGCCCCACTTATGATCGGAATAATAATTGTAAAAGCGCGCGCGGTTCCTGTCCGTTTTGACCATGCGGGCGTACGCTTCCTTTTCCGAAACGATGTTGTTGCGCCGCATGATACGCGACAGCCGGTCTTTATCTTCCGCGCAGATGAACACGCTGAACAAATCGGGGTTTTCCCGCAGGATGTAATCCGCACATCTGCCGACGATGACGCACGATTCCTTTTCCGCCACCTTCTTGATGACGTTGGAGATCGCCAGAAACACCTGCATGCCGAGGGGTTTTTCCGTTCCCATGTGCCCGCCGATGCCGTAGGTATACACGTTGGCGCCGAACGGATACATAAACGCCGCGGAAATCTTCTTTTCGTCGTAATGCGCCACGATCTCGTCGCATAATCCGCTTTCTCTGGCGGCGATTTCCAACAATTTTTTGTCGTAATAGCCGATGCCGTAATGCGCGGCGACCTTTTCGCCGATCTCGCGCCCGCCGCTCCCGTATTGTCTGCCGATGGAAATGACTGTCTTTTTATTCATATTCCGCCCTCCTTTGCCATCGCAAGATTTTTTCTTATATATCTATTTTACTCCAATTTCCGCCGTTTGTCAATAGCGAATTTTCGGGAAATATGTTCAAACCGGAGATCCTGCGACATATATTACATTAAACGAGGGGGTTTTATGGCTGTGAAATTGTCGCTCTGCATGATCGTGAAGAACGAAGAAGCGGTATTGAAGCGCTGTTTATCGAGCGTGCCGTTCGTCGACGAGATCGTCGTTGCGGATACCGGATCGACGGACGGGACGAAGGAGATCGCCAAGGAGTTTACCGACGCCGTATACGACTACGCGTGGACGGACGATTTCGCCGCCGCGCGGAATTTTTCCTTTTCCAAGGCGACGGGCGACTATCTGATGTGGCTCGACGCCGACGACGTGATCGAAGGGGAAAACCTGAAACTGTTCGCCGAACTCAAAAAACTGCTCGCGCGGCGCCGCCCCGACGTGGCGATGTGCCGCTACAACGTAAGTTTCGACGAGGACGGCGCGCCCGCTTTCACCTACTATCGGGAACGCATCGTAAAGCGCGGCGCGAATATGCGCTGGGAGGGCTTCGTGCACGAATGCATCCCGCCGCGGGGGGACGTTCTCTATTCGGAAGCGGCGGTCAGCCACCGCAAGATCGCGGCGGGCAATCCGCGGCGGAATCTGGAACTTTACCAGAAAGCCATCTTCCGCGCGCCGCTTTCCTGCGCGCGGGAAAAGTATTATTACGGGCGGGAACTTTATTACAACCGCCTGTACAGGGAAGCCGTCTGCATCTTGGAAGACGCCCTTACCGACCCCGCGCTGTGGCGGGTGGACGCGGCGGAGGCGTGCGGCGTGATCGCGCAGTGCCACATCGCCCTGCTCGCCTACGACAAAGCCCTTGCCGCGGCGTTTAAAAGTTTTTCCTTTTCCGTTCCGCGGGCGGAAACGCTGTGCCTGATCGGCAAGATCTTTCAGTTGAAAAAGGATTTTTCCGCCGCCGTTTACTGGTACGAACAGGCGCTCGCCGCGCCGCCTTCCGCGCTCGGATTCAATCGGCCGGAATACGCCGATTTCGTGCCGGCGATCGAGCTGTGCGTCTGCCATTACAACCTCGGCGACTACGAAAAAGCCGCGGCGTATCACAAAAAAGCCAAAGATCTGCGCCCGCACCACCCGTCCGTCGTCGCAAACGAACGTTATTTTTCTTGATTTTTTTCCGCGTTCGGTGTAAAATGCAGATATGAACGATTTACCGAACGATCCGATCATGCTGACGAGCGCGCTCAACGCCAAACTGCGGGATTTCTACCCCGATCTCGATGCGCTTTGCGAAGATCTCGGCGCAGACCGCGGCGAACTGGAAAAGAAACTTTCCGCCGCGGGTTTTACCTATAACGAAAGGAAAAACCGCTTCGAATAAACAGCGGCGCGCGGCGGGCAAGATTGCCCGCCGCGCGCCGTAATGTTTTCTCCCGTTTTCACCCGCACGCCGCGAAAACGCAGTCATTCTTCGATATGCACGCCGTCCTCCCGCGGCAGCGGCTTTCCCGCGAGAAACGCGGCGATGAGCCGGCAGCCCGCTTCGCCTTCCCGAATCGGCGCCATAACGAAATCGTGAAACATATTCTCAAACGCCGCCAGAACGAGCCGCGTGCCCCGCGCGCCGTCGGCGCGCTCTTTCAAATACCGGCAGTCGGGATAAAACAGTTCGCTCATGCCCGCCGTTACCAGAATATCGCCGAGATCGTCCATTTTCCCGAACACGGGGGATACCGCGGGATCGGTCAAAGGCAGATCCTTCGCATACTCCTTTGCGGCGTACAGCAAGCCGTCGATGGAAAGCGTGGGGTCTTTTTTTTCATATTCCGCCGCTTCGGGGCGGGACATGGAAAGATCCAGCCACGGCGAGATCAGCACGGTCTTTGCCGGCATCTTTCCGCCGCCTTCCGCCAGCGACTGCAAAAACGCAAGCGCCAGCCCGCCGCCCGCGGAATCGCCGACGAGCGCGAACTCGTCCCGCGGGTATTTTTCGGCAAGGGCGGCATACGCCTTTTTCAGGACGGCGCGGGTCTCTTTCGCGCCGTGTTCCGGCGCGAGGGGATAATCCACGTACGTTACCCTGCACCCGTGTTCTTTCGCCAGTTTTTCCATAAATTTGCGGTGCAGCAACAACCCTTCCGCAACGTATGCCCCGCCGTGCAGAAATACGGCGTGCGGCGAAGCGTTTTCGCCCGCGTCCGCGGTAACGCAGGCGAACCCGTCTACGAAAAAACGATCCGCGCGCAGACGGCGGAACTTTTTCGGCTCGAACTGCCTGCCGCCGCGTTTCGGCTTTCTGATCGTATGTTCCACCAGCCCTTTAAGGTGCAGCAGGCGGGCGAACTTGTTGAGTTTGTCGATGGGCAGCATGACCTTCTCCTTTTCTACGATTTTACTATATGAACGCTTCCTTTGTCAATCCCTTCCTTTAAAAAAACGAACGCCGCCCGAAAACGGGCGGCGTTTACGGTATTTCATTCCGCCGCGAGGATCTTTTTCAGGAATACCCCCGTACGGCTTTCGGGAACAAGCGCCACTTCTTCCGGAGAGCCGCAGGCGACGACCTCGCCGCCGCCGTCCCCTCCCTCGGGACCGAGATCGACGATGTAATCCGCCGTCTTGATGACGTCGAGATTATGTTCGATGACGATGACGGTGTTGCCCCCCTCCCGCAGACGGGAAAGGATGTCGCACAGTTTCGCCACGTCGTAAGAATGCAGCCCCGTGGTGGGCTCGTCGAGGATATACAGTGTTTTGCCGGTGGGGCGTTTGGAGAGTTCGGTCGCGAGTTTGACGCGCTGCGCCTCTCCGCCCGAAAGCGTGGTGGAGGACTGCCCCAGACGGATGTATCCCAGCCCCACGTCCTGCAGCGTTTTGATTTTGCCGTACACCGACGGTACCGGCGCGAAAAATTCCACAGCCTCGTCCACCGTCATATCCAGCACGTCGCTGATGCTTTTGCCCTTGTACTTCACCTGCAGGGTCTCGCGGTTGTATCGCTTGCCGTGGCACACTTCGCAGGGTACGTACACGTCGGGCAGAAAGTGCATTTCGATCTTGATGATGCCGTCCCCCGAACAGTTTTCGCACCGTCCGCCGGGGACGTTGAAGGAAAATCTTCCCGATTTATAGCCGCGTTCCTTCGCGTCCAGCGTGGCGGCGAAGAGCACGCGGATCAAAGTAAACACCCCCGTGTAGGTGGCGGGGTTCGAGCGCGGCGTTCTGCCGATGGGCGATTGATCGATGGCGATGACTTTATCGAAATATTCCAGCCCCTCGATTTTATCGAAAGCGCCGCCGCGCAGTTTCGCGCCGTTGAGTTTGGCGGCGAGTTCGGGATAGACGATCTCGTTGACGAGCGAACTTTTGCCGCTCCCCGAAACGCCCGTAACCGCCGTGATCAGCCCGACGGGAAATTTTACGTCGGCATTTTTCAGGTTGTTCTGCCGCGCGCCGAAAACTTCCAGCCACCTGCCGTCCGGCTTTTTGCGGACGGCGGGGATCTCGATCTTCCGCCGCCCCGCAAGGAAATCCCCCGTGATGGAAAGCGGGTTTTTCATGATGTCCTCCGCCGTGCCCGTCGCCACCACTTCGCCGCCGTGCACGCCGGCGAACCTGCCGATATCGACGATGAAATCGGCGGCGCGCATGGTGTCCTCGTCATGCTCCACGACGATGAGGGTATTGCCCAGATCGCGCAGCCGCTTTAACGTATTGAGCAGTTTTTCGTTGTCGCGCTGGTGCAGGCCGATGCTCGGCTCGTCGAGGATATAAAGCACCCCCGTCAGCCCGCTGCCGATCTGCGTGGCGAGGCGGATGCGCTGCGCCTCTCCCCCCGAAAGGGTGCCCGCGCTCCGCGCGAGGGTGAGGTAATTGAGCCCCACGTCCCTTAAAAACTGCAGCCGCGCGCGGATCTCCTTCATGATCGGCGCGGCGATGATGCTTTCCGTTTTGCCGAAGGACAGTTTTTCGAGAAATTCGTACAGCCTGTCGACGGGCATTTCGGTGAGTTCGGCGATGTTCTTGCCCCCCACCGTAACGGCGAGCGCCTCCTTTTTCAGCCTTCTGCCGCGGCACTCGTCGCAGGGGATGCTCGTCATATAGCGCTCGATCTCCATTTTGGTGAAATCGCTCGTAGTATCCCGATACCGGCGGGCGAGCAGGGGAATGACCCCTTCCCATGCGGCGTTGTAACTGCCCGTAAACGTGCGGGTGTTGTAATCGAGGCGGATCTTTTCCCCGCCGTTTCCGTACAGCAGCATGTGCACGATGTTTTCCGGCAGATCCTTGACGGGCGTATCGAGAGAAAATCCGTAATGCGCCGCCAGCGCGTTGTAATACATTTCGCAGATGCGGCCGGTATCGAGGTTCCAGCC
This sequence comes from uncultured Clostridia bacterium, assembly GCA_944363555.1. Classification (GTDB taxonomy): domain Bacteria; phylum Bacillota; class Clostridia; order Christensenellales; family Borkfalkiaceae; genus UMGS775. The sequence continues at coordinate 11,034 of CALVUL010000016.1, read as the reverse complement.
CGTTACCGTAAGCGCCCCTTCGCGCAGCGTCTTTTCGGGATCGCGACAGATGAGGGCGGGGTCGATCTCCTGTTTGAATCCCAGCCCGTGGCATACGGGGCAGGCGCCGAAAGGATTGTTGAAGGAAAAGAGCCGCGGCTCGATCTCCTCGATGCTGATGCCGCAGTCGGGGCAGGCGTAGTTGGTGGAAAACAGTTCGTTTTCCCCGTTGATTTCGATGAGCACCAGCCCCTCGGCAAGTTTCAGCGCGTTTTCCACGCTGTCGGTCAGCCGTTTGGACACCCCTTCCTTGACGATGATGCGGTCGATGACGACGGAAATGCTGTGCTTGATATTCTTATCGAGTTTGATCTCCTCGCCCAAGTCGTACATGGTGCCGTCGATTTCCGCGCGCACGTAACCGGATTTCCGGTAGCCTTCCAGCTGCTTGGCGTATTCTCCCTTTCTGCCCCGCACGACGGGCGCCTTGACGACGACCCGCGCGCCCTCCCCCGCGGCGACGACTTTATCGACGATGTCGTCCACCGTCTGGCGGCGGATCTCCCTGCCGCACTGCGGGCAATGGGGCACCCCCGTCCGCGCGAAAAGCAGACGGAAATAATCGTAGATCTCCGTTACCGTACCCACGGTGGAACGGGGGTTTTTCGATGTGGTTTTCTGATCAATGGAGATGGCGGGGGAAAGCCCGTCGATGCTGTCGACGTCGGGTTTTTCCATCTGCCCCAGAAACTGCCGCGCGTAACTCGACAGGCTCTCCATATACCGCCGCTGCCCTTCGGCGAAGATCGTTTCAAAGGCGAGGGTGGATTTCCCGCTGCCCGAAAGCCCCGTAAATACCACGAGTTTGTCGCGCGGGATCTGCAGATCGATGTTTTTCAAATTGTTTTCCCGCGCGCCTTTGATGGTGATGTACTGCTGCATAATCTATTGTCCTTTGCGCATTTTCGCCTTTAATCTTGCGATGGTTTCCCGAATTTCGATGCATTGCTCGAAATCGAGATTGGCGGAAGCCACTTTCATCAGACCCTTGAGTTTTTCGATCTCCGCGGGAATATCCGCCGCGCGTATATCCTTCGTTCTGTCCGCCTTCTTTGTGATCTCTATGGTGTTGACCACCTTTTTGACGATGGTCTTGGGCACGATGCCGTGAGCGGCGTTGTATTCGCTCTGGATCCTGCGCCGGCGCTCGGTTTCGTCGATGGCGCGTTTCATGCTGCCCGTCATCACGTCGGCATACATGATCACCCTGCCTTCGGCGTTGCGCGCCGCCCTGCCGATGGTCTGGATAAACGCCGTTTCGCTGCGCAGAAAGCCTTCCTTATCGGCGTCTAAAATGACGACGAGTTTCACCTCCGGCAGATCGAGCCCCTCGCGCAGCAGGTTGATGCCGACGAGCACGTCGAACTCCCCTTCGCGCAGCCCCGTGATGATGTCGATGCGTTCCAACGTATCGATGTCGCTGTGCATATAGCGCACCCTCACGCCGTTTTCCTTCAAATATTCCGTCAGGCTCTCCGCCATCTTCTTGGTCAGCGTGGTGATGAGCACCCGCCCTTTTTCCGCAACGACTTTGTGGATCTCCGCGAGCACGTCGTCGATCTGCCCTTTGGTCGGGCGCACTTCCACCGTGGGATCCAACAGCCCCGTAGGGCGGATAAGCTGTTCCACCACCTGCCCCGCGCGGGAAAGTTCGTATTCCGCGGGGGTCGCCGAAACGCAGATAAGCTGCGGCAGTTTGGCGTTGAACTCCTCGAAGGTCAGCGGGCGGTTATCGTATGCCGATTTTAAACGGAAACCGTAGTTGACGAGGTTGGTTTTCCGCGACAGGTCGCCGTGGTACATGGCGCGGATCTGCGGGATGGTCATGTGGCTTTCGTCGATCATCACGAGATAGTTGTCGGGAAAATAGTCCATCAGCGTGAAAGGCGGTTCGCCGATCTTTCTGCCGTCGAAATAGCGGCTGTAATTTTCGATGCCCTTGCAAAAGCCGATTTCGTTGATCATTTCGATGTCGTACGCCGTGCGCTGCTGCAGCCGCTGCGCTTCCAGCAGTTTGCCGCTTTCGCGGAACGCCCGCACCTCGTCTTCCAGATCGCGCTCGATGTGCGTCAGGGCGATCTTCGCCTTTTCCTGCTCCACAACGTAATGGCTGGCGGGGAAAATGACGGCGTGTTTCAGTTCGGAAACGACCTTGCCCGAAACGTATTCGCATTCGCAGATCCTATCCACCGTGTCGCCGAAAAACTCCACCCGCACGACGATTTCCGTATTGGAGGAAGGAAAAATATCGATCGTATCCCCCCGCACGCGGAAGGAGGAGCGGGAAAAATCCACATCCTTCCTCGAATACTGTATGGCGACGAGCCGCCGCATGAGTTCCGCGGGCTCGAGTTCGTCGCCCACCCGCACGGAAACCGCCAGCCTGAAAAACTCCTCCGGCGCGCCCAGCCCGTAGATACAGGAAACGGAGGCGACGACGATGCAGTCGCTCCGCTCGGCGAGCGAGCAGGTGGCGGAATTCCTCAGTTTATCGATCTCGTCGTTGACGGCGAGGTCCTTTTCGATATAGGTATCGGTGGAAGGGATATACGATTCCGGCTGATAATAATCGTAATAGGAAACGAAATACTCCACGCGGTTTTCGGGGAAAAACTCCCGAAATTCGTTGCAAAGCTGCGCCGCCAGCGTTTTGTTGTGCGCGATGACCAGCGTGGGGCGGTTGACGTTTTTGATGACGTTCGCCATCGTAAAGGTCTTGCCGCTGCCGGTAACGCCCAAAAGCACCTGCGTATCCAGCCCGTCGAAAACGCCTTCCGTAAGTTTTGCGATTGCCTGCGGCTGGTCGCCCGTCGGCAAATAATCGGAATGTAGAATAAATTTTCGCTCTTCCATACCAAATTATTTTACCATTTCCGGCGGACTTTTGTCAAACAAATGTTTGCAGTTTTCCGATTATGTGAAGATCGCTTTGAGGAGCAGCCCCAAAAGAAAACTCAAAACGGCGAACGCCGCCGTTACCGCCAGCCTGTAGCCGAGATTGCGCTTGAGCATCGCCTTGCGCCGCCTGTAAGAAAGCCCCTTTTCCTTCAACGTGATGCAATACACCTTTTCGCCCCGCCTGTCGGAAAGGATCAGTTCGAAATAATCGTCGTATTCCAACGCCTGCAGGATCTTGTCGAGGGCGCCGTACCCCACCGCGCCCCGTACGCCCGCCATAGACAGAATATCGTCGGGGCTCAGAAGGCAGCCGCTCTTCCCCGCGCACGCGCCGTAGATCGCCCCCATCACCTTGTCCTCGTTTTTCGTCAGCATGCCTCACCCTGCGAGCAGCAAAACGGCGAGCGCCGCCAGCGCGGCGAGAACTCCGCCGGCGAGCGACCCGAAAAAACCCGAAAGAAAAAACTTCCGTTTGACTTTTGCGCCTTCTTCCCGTTCTTCCGCCCGATTTTCATAAAAAAATCTGCCCTTGGGCAGCGTGCAAAGGCAAAATTCCCGATCGTCCTCGTACTTTACGCGGATATACTCCCGTTCCCGAAGCGCGCAAAGACCGCTGCGGACGTCGGACTCCTCCGCATGCAGTTCGGGGGGCATCTTCCCGAGAATATCCTTTAACGACAAAATTTTATACCCGCCGTTTTCGCACAGGGCGTTGAGGGCGGCGAGCAGCGCCCCCGTACGTTTATCCAGCATTTGCACCTACGCATAGTGTTTCCGTTTTTTCCGTTTTTTATTACCGCGGCGGACAAAACGGCGTGCTTTGAAAAGCCCGAAAAGCGCGGCAGAAAACGATGCGGGGCGCGCCTGAAACGCCTGCGGAACGCGGAACGCGCAAAGAAAAACGGCGGACGATTAACCGCCGCCGCTCAATGTTATTCCTCGTTGACCGATGTTTTTCCGCGATCCTCTGCGCCTTCTTCCGCGGGCGGACCCTCCTCTTTTCGGGCAGGCGGTTGCCGCCCGTCGCTTTCGCCGTCCTTCGCGGCGCTCCGTTTTTTTGCCGCGCGCTCTTCCTTTTTTTTCTTAAGATACGCGTCGAAAGCGCGGCTCGCGCCCTTGAACCCGCCGGCGAGCGCGACGATCAGCACGGCGAAAATCACCCCGCCCGCAACGCAGACGGTAACGATATCCCCCGTCGCCATCAAAAGCAAATTCATTTCGACCTCCCGTTTATATGTACGGCTCAGCCCCGTTCGAGGCGTTTCGTTTCCCCGCCTTCGATCTTATACCGCCTTCCGTCGATTTCCAGCCATGCGGGCAGGGCGGACGGGTTGTATACCGTGCGCGAATCGGCGCTGAATTGCAGCCGCCTGTACGTTTCGACGCAGTCGTAGACCTCGATATTCGTCGCGTACCAGATCTCCTCGCTGCCCGAAAGCAGTTTGCAGAAATCCTCTAAAACATTCCAGTTGCCGTCGCGCTCGAACTCGTAAGCGTGCCCCCATAAATAGAAGAGTTGCGCGTTGTCCCATACGGGCTTGTTTTTGAACCGGTCGGCGAGGTCGAGCAATTCGGGGTGCGTGTGCCAGCACGTCGCTTTCAGCCTCAGCCAGTCTGCGGGCACGTCGAATTTTTCGGTATACTCCACCGTGCGGGAATAGACGATGCCCGCCGCCTTTGCCGCGGAAACCGTTTCGTCGTTATACGTGCCGTACGGATACGCCATGCCCCGTACCAGCCGTCCGAAAATCCCTTCGAGATTCGCGCGGTCGGCGAGGATTTCATAGAGCGCGGAAGAGGGGCTCATCTCTTCGAGGTGCGGGTGCGTCAGTCCGTGTACCGCCACCTCGTGCGGAGTGCCTTTCAGCAACTTCGCCCAGCGCGCCGCCGTCATCGGGCGGAAAAGCGTATTCTTTTCGTACGCGACGCCCTCTTGCGCAAACAGCCCGCTGTTCAAATTGAACGTGCACTTTATACCGTAACGGTTTAAAATTTCAACCAGTTTTTCGTTCTGTTCGCCGTTGTCGTCGTAACTCAGCGTGAGCGCTTTTTTCCTCCATTCGGGGAAGCGCATATACATTTGCATAAATTTATCCCTTGTATTGCGTTCGGTAGCCTTCGTTTTCTTCGGGGCGCAGCGCGTTGGGATAGTAAATATCCGCTTTGATGTCCGCCGCGATCTTCTGCAACTGCGTAGTGATCCGGTAGGGATCTTCGATATCCCACAGCACCTGCGCCTGATTAGCGCTTTTGATATAAATATCCCCCACCTTCAGCCGGCGGTCGATCAGCCCCACTTTCAGATTGACGCTTTGAATATCCGCATAATAAATGTTATGCACGTCGATGCCGATAATACCGCTGCGGATGATGATCCGCCTGTCCGTAAAAGCGTATTCGATGTTTTTATGCTGCCGGTTCGCCGTTACGATATTGGAGATCCATATCCACACGGGAATCAGGTGGAACGCCATGAAAATGCAGATCGCTGCCGTAAAGATCGGGGGCATTTCCGAAAAAACGCCGAACCCGATCATGATCCCGATAAAGGTGCCGTCGAACAACAGCCAAATGACGGCAAAGGGCATCATCTTCAGGATACGGGCAATTACGAAAGCCTTTTTTTTCGGCTTTCCGCGCCAAAGAACGCTTTCCCCCTCGGCGAGCATTTCCTCTATGGTGTTGCCCTCCGCGGATCCGCCGCCTTTAAAATAATTTTCGTTGAATGCAGACATTTTTATACCTCCTTTTCTATCATAACAGTTCCGGCGGAAAATATCAATATTTTTTTGGAAAAATATTTTGACAATTACTGAAAAATATGATAATATAGTTAAGCATTACGAATAAGATCGGCGCGGCACGGAGAAATACCCAAGAGGCCGAAGGGGCTCCCCTGCTAAGGGAGTAGTACGTTAATCGCGTAGCGAGGGTTCAAATCCCTCTTTCTCCGCCAACACCAAAAAAATCGCACTTTTTTATCGAAAATTCGTTAAAAAGGTGCGATTTTCTTTTGTGTGTTATTGTGTGGCAACATAGTTTTTTTCTCATTTTGTTACTAAAATTTCAAGCGTTTTGATTGTATTTTTTCAGGAAAACGTCAAAAACGTCCGGCGTGAAAACGACATCAAAAAAACCCCCGATCGGGACAGAAAAACTGCCGGTCGGGGGCTTTGTCTTTTGTGGAATTTTCTTTCGTAAGCGGTCTTATTATACCATACTTCCCCCGCGCCGTCAACCGATTTGGCGGATTTTGCCGAAACGCCGCCGATAACGGCTGCGCTTATCCTTGCTTTATCGTCTCGTTTTTGTTATAATATGTATAACGCGAAAGCAAAACCGATTTTTTATTTTCCGCGGACGCACCGCAACGCGGAAAGGGATCGTTTTCCGTCGAGGTAAACCATGAAGATCATACATACCGCCGATATTCATCTGGGATCCAAAATGGATTCGAGATTCGGCAAAACCGTTTCGGACGAAAGAAAAGCGGAAGTGCGCAACACGTTCAGGCGCCTTGTCGAATACGCGAAGGAAGAAGGCGTTGCCGTCGTGATGCTGTGCGGGGATATTTTCGATTCCGACAGACCTTTCAAAAAGGACAAGGATTTCTTTTACAGCGTGATAAAAAGCACACCGGAAATCGATTTTCTGTATCTGAAAGGCAATCACGACACCGACGACAAACTCCCCGAAGTTCTTCCCGAAAACCTGAAACTGTTTTCCGACAAATGGACTTCCTACGCCTATGAAAACACGGTGATTTCCGGCACGGAGATCACCGCCGCGAACGCTTCGTCCTACCCCGCGGCGCTGTCTTTACGCAAAGATACGCTCAACATCGTGATGCTCCACGGGCAGGCGAGCGACGGCGCGGGCGGCAGCGTCAACCTGAAAAAATTAAAAAACAGGAACATCGACTATCTGGCGCTCGGGCACATACACAAGCCTTCCGAAGGCGTTCTCGACGAGCGGGGCGTATACGTTTACTGCGGCTGCTTGGAAGGGCGCGGATTCGACGAAACGGGCGAACACGGCTTTGTTCTGCTCGATACGGCGGGCGGAAAGATCGCGCATACGTTCATCCCCTTTGCGGAAAGGCGGATCCGCGAGATCGACGCGGATATAACCGGCAGCAAAAACGCGTACGAGGCGTACAAAAAAGTCTGCGCCGGCGTGAAATTCGAAAAGCGCGATCTTTACAGGATCAACCTTGTCGGCGAAATCGATTTCGACGTGGACAAACTCGCCGGCGACGTCGAAAAACTGCTGGCAAGCGCCTGCTTTTTCATCAGCGTAAAGGATAAAACCGAAAAGAAGATCGACGTCGGCAAATACGCGAACGACCTTTCGATAAAGGGCGAATTTATCCGGACGGTATACGCCGAGACCGATCTCGGCGACGAGGAAAAAACCGCCGTCATCCGCTTGGGGCTGCGCGCCTTGGAAGGCAAGGAGATCGATTTATGAAACTGATTTCGTGTTATATCGAAAATTTCGGCGCGATCGCAAAAAAACAGATCGGTTTCGACGAACGGCTCACTTCGGTATGCGAAGAAAACGGATGCGGCAAAACCACGCTCGCCGCCTTTTTGGAAGCGATGTTCTACGGGATGGATTCCGATCGGGCAAACAGCAGGGAATTCGGCGCGCGCAGGCATTTTTATCCCTTTACGGGGGGGCGTTTCGGCGGCAACGTCGTTTTTTCCGCCGGCGGGGACGTTTATAAGATCGAGCGGTATTTCGACGAAAAAAGCGAAAGCAAGGACAGCGTTACCGTATACAAAAACAACGAACTGCAAGCCGGATCCGACGGGCAGATCGGCCAAAAAATATTCGGGATAGACAAACCTTCTTTCGAGCGCACGATCTTCATCGACGCGCGCGAGATCGAAATCGCTTCCACGGGCAGCATCAACGCGAAACTGAACCGTTTTCTGGAAGGCGGCACGGACGAAACGAACGCCGAAAACGCGCTGCTGCGCCTTGAAAAGACGGCGAAAGAATATAAAAAATCGCGGGCGGGCAACGACCTCATCACGCAGGAAAACGACCGCCTGCTGGAACTTAACGAAAAAATCGCCAATTTCGAAAACATCAAAGCCAGCCTGCCGGAAAAATACCGGCGCCTCGCCGAATACGACAGCGAATTGCAGGCGCTGCAAAAATCCCTTGACGGGCGGCAGAAAGCCGCGCTTCTGCAAAAGGACTGGGAGCAGTACGACGCGTATCTTTCCGCCGCCGCGGCGAGCGAAAAAACCATGCGGGAAACGGATGAAAAATATCCGTTCGGCATCCCCTCTTCCGCCGAGATCGGGGCGGTGAAAAAAGCCCTTTCCGCAAGGGAAGCGTTAAAGGGGCAGGCCGTCAGACCGCTTTCGGAAGAAGACGCCGCGGCCCTTTCCTCCATGCGGCGGAAGTATGCGGAGGGCGTCCCCGCGGAAACGGAACTGGCGGAACTCGCCGAAAAAATCAACGCGCTTTCCGCCGCGGAAACGGAACTGAAACTGGAAGAAAACGCCGAAAGCGCGGAATACGAAAATTCCCTGCGCGAAAAATTCGCGGCAGGCGTGCCGGACGACGGGGAGATCGCCGCGATCGACGCCGCCGTAGCGGATGCAGACCGCGCCGAAAAGGAATACGCCCTGATCCCCGATTACGTCATCGAGCGCGGCGGGCAGACGCACGCGGACAAGTCTGTTTCCGGAAAGAAAAAGTACCTCGCCGCAACGATCGTTTCCGCCCTCGCCGCCGCGGCGGGAATCGCAACGATCTTTTTCTCCCTCGTCGCCGGCGCGGTCCTGCTCGCCGCGGGCGTACTCGGCCTTATCGGAACGGGATTCGTTTATCTGAACAAGAAAACCGCCGCGCTCCCCTCCTTTGAAGCGGTGCAGAAACTCAACCCCGAAAAAATCGCCAAAGAGCGCGAAAAGAACGCCGCCGCGTTCAGGGCGCGGCAACTCCTCGCCCGATACGGATACTCCGCCGAACAGGACGCGCGCTATTCCGCCGAAAAACTGAAAAGCGAACTCGCCGCCTATCGAAAACTGTCGGCCGCCGATCGGGAAAAAAGCGAGCGGCTGGCGAAAAAGAGAAAGGACTGCGACCGTCTGCGCGAAGGTCTTTACGCGTATTTCGCCGAATACGGGTTCACGGGCGGCAATCTGCGGGGAATGTTTTCCGATCTGCAAAGGGAAATAAACCGCTACGTTTCGCTCGCGCAGATGCAGAAAAAGGTACAGGAACAGAACGCGAATTTTAAAAAGACGATCGAAACGCAGGAACAGGCGATCGCGGATTTCTGCGCCGCTTATCGGTTCCCCGCCGCCTCGATCGAAACGGAAATCGGGCGGATCGAGCGCGACGCCGCCGCCTATGCGCAGGCGTGCAGGGATCGCTTGTCTTACGAAGAACGCGCGGAAAAATTCAAAACGGAAAAACATCTCGAAACCCGCCCCCCCGCGGAGGACGCGGCGGAAACGGAAGAGATCAAGGCGCGCATGGCGCAACTCGGCAAGGACCGTTCAACGCTCGGCATCGACATTGCGGAATGCGAAACCGACGCGGAAAGACTGGACGATCTCTATGCGGAAGAACAGCGGCACGCCGAACTCTTGAAGGAATACAAAAAAAATTACAACATCCTCATGCGGACCGCCGAACTGCTGCAAAAAGCGGATAAGCGGCTCAAAGACAAATACGTCGCCCCCGTCAAAGATCGGTTCGTAACCTATGCGGCTCTGCTCGAAGAGGCGATCGGCGAAAAAGTGGTGATGACGCCGAATTTCGAAATACGCTACGAGCGCGACGGCACGGAGCGCAGCGAAAAACATCTGAGCGCGGGGCAGCGCAGCATATGCGCGTTTTGTTTCAGGATGGCGCTCGTCGAGAACATGTACGCGGGCGAAAAGCCCTTCCTCATCCTCGACGATCCGTTTTCGAGTCTCGATCAAAAGCATTTAGACAAAGTGAAAGCGATGCTGAAAAAACTTTCCGAGCGGCTGCAGATCATCTATTTCACCTGCCACGAAAGCCGCGCCGTATAACCCGAACGAAAAGCCGCCCCGCGTGTTGCGCACGCGGGGCGGCTTTTCGTTCTCGGTAAGTCTTTTACAATCATAAAGGGACGGACCGAAACCGCAATCTTACAATCGCGCCGCTCGTCCCGTCCCTGTTTGGTGGAGAAGTGGTAATCTAAAACGAATAAACACACAAAAAACGATTTAATTTTCTTTGTCTGAATAAACTATTTGAGGAATTTGCCTTTTTAACATTACAGTAAATACAAATCCTGTTACAAAGATAAATATATCGGACACGCCAAAAAGTTCAACTCCTAATATTTTGTCCAGTCCTACAATCACATATATTCCTGATAAAATCGAATAGGCACAAAATTGCAAATTAAAGTTCTCAATTAGCAAATGTTTGTATTTCCTATTTTTATTCGTTAATTTTTCAATGAAAGAAACAATTAAAGGAAAAAGAAGATAAATTACTATGCGATAAGCAACCAAGTAAAGATGTGCTTTAAGTTGATAATCTTCATAATAAACATACGAGTCGAAATAAGCGGGCAACTTTGTAAACGTGGAAATTAAAAGGACTGCTACAAAAAGAACCATATATAAAATGATTTTACTTATAATTTTTTTCTTCATATTAGGTTGCTCCTAATAACGATATAATGTTTTCAATAAAAGTTCTATGTATATTGCTTATGTCTAAAAGAGCTTTTCTTAATTTATCTTTTTCTTCGTTAGTGAGTTTGTCTTTACTATCATAAATATCATTTACAAATTGAAGACACTTTGCCTTTTTTGATCTAAATATATTTTTGAAAAAATCACATAAGTTTTTTAAGGAGCTATCTCTATCAAATGTTTTCAACACATTTTTCAATGATGAATATATCTTTTCAAGTTCTTTTGTGGTTGCTTTATCTATATCTTGATGCAGATTTGCTTTTATTTTTTCCATCGTTTTTGACATAATACATCTCTCCAATTACTAACTTTTCTTAAATACAAATAAATATTCGTGAGCAAGTAGTAAAAAGTTGTATTTTATACTATTCGTTTTCCAATAGCCCGTGGC
>CALVUL010000015.1 GCA_944363555.1 uncultured Clostridia bacterium | reverse complement strand
GATTCTCGGCGGCGCCGCGATCGTCGTATGCACCGTCATCGCCTATAAACTTTCGGAAAAATTCCGTCTGCGGCAAAAATTTTACAATGATTTTTATCTTTTCAACAAACGCATGTGCGACGAAATGTCCTTCACGCGAAACAGCCTTTTATCGGTGCTGGCTTCTTTCGACGCGCAAACGCCTTTTCAGCGCTTATTAAACGAATACAGGCGCTCGCTTGCGGAAAGAACGCCGTTTTCCTGCGCCGAGATCTGGTTTTTGAAAGAGGAGGAAAAGCGCCTGACCGAAGAATATTTCGCGGCGCTCGGAAAAACGGACGCGCGCACGCAGATGAATTTTCTGAAAACTTACGACGCCAATCTGAAAACTTCGGCGGACGCCTCGCTGTCGGACAAGAAAAAATACGTCGCCATGTATATCAAACTCGGCTTGCTTACGGGGATAGCCGTTCTGATCCTCATTTTGTGAAAAACGGAGAAACGGTATGGATATCAATATACTCTTCAAAATAGCGGCGATCGGGATCTTGATCACCGTCATCGTGCAGGTCCTGAAAAAAAGCGACAGAGACGATATTGCCGTACTCGTCAGTCTGGTCGGACTGATCATCGTGCTTACGCTGGTTATCGATATGATCGTGCAGCTGTTTACGGACATCAAAAACATATTCTTTTTGTTTTAGCTATGCTGCAGATTGTGGGGCTCGCCCTTGTGGGCGGATTGATAACGATATATCTGCGATCCGTCAATCCGGAACTTGCCGTTTTGAGCGTCGTCTGTTCGGGAATACTCGTGATCGCCGCGGCGTTCGGCTATCTTTCGCAGAGTTTTGCGCTTTTCGGAAAAATCGCGGAAATCAGCAAGATTGACGACGGATTGCTGAAACTCGTCTTTAAGATCGTCGGGATCGGCTACGTTGTGGAATTTGCGGCGGGGATCTTGGAGGACTGCGGCGTCAAGAGCGTGGCGGACAAACTGATCTTTGCGGGGAAATTCGTCATCCTCAGCGTATCGCTGCCGATTTTCTACGCGCTTATCAATATTCTGGTTGGGCTGGTATCGTGAACAGAAAAAGTTATATCCTTCTGATCTTCATCGTTGCAGCCGTGTTTTTCGCCTTTCCCGCTGCAGGTACGGCGAAAGCCGAAAGTCTGGAAGAAAACATCGACGAACAACTCGGCAATCTCGATCTGAGCGGCATAGAGGATTATATCAACTCTCTTACAGACGACGAGCGGGGCGTGTTTTCGGAGGGGTTCCTCGCCGTCGTACAAGATATTCTCGGCGGCGAAATCAAATACTCCGCGGGGGAAATTTTCGGGGTGTTTTTCCGCTCCGTTATCGAAGAATTCAAACTTCTCGTGCCGCATTTCGCCGTCATACTCGCCATCGCGGTACTGTGCAGCATCGTCGGATCGGCGCGGGCGAATTTTCTTTCGGAAAGCATCAAAGACCTCGTCTTTTACGTTTGCATGATCGCCGTAATACTCATCCTCGCGGCGGATTTCGGCGCACTCGTAGAAAATTCAAAAAACACTTTACAAAAACTGACTGATTTATCACAGATTATGATGCCCGTAATCCTGACTTTAATGATAGCGGGCGGTGGAAACGCATCGGCGGCGCTTTATAAACCGGCAGTTGCGTTTCTGACAAACGGGATCAGCGGCATTTTTTGCAACGTACTGATACCTGTCGTTTCTCTTACCGTCGTTTTTTCCGTGTTGGCGGGATTGTCGTCGACTTTCAAACTCGGCAACGCGCAGGCTTTTCTGCACGGGCTGATCAAATGGGTCATCGGCATTTCGGTAACGATTTTTGCCTTTTTTATGTCGGCGCAGGGGCTGTCTTCCGCAGTGATCGACGGCGTTTCCTTCCGCGCCGCAAAATACGCGATCACAAATTCCGTACCGCTTGTCGGCGGATTGCTGAAAGACGGATTCGATCTGGTGCTCGCGGGGAGCGTGCTCATCAAAAACGCCGTGGGGTTAAGCGCCGTATTTTTGATTTTTTCCGTCGTCTTGCAGCCTGTCGTTCACCTTTCCGTGTTTCAGCTGACGTTAAAATTATTCGCCGCATTGACGGAGCCTGTCGGCGACAGCAGGATTTCAGGGTTGCTTACCGCGGTTTCCCGATCGGTTTCTTATCTGCTCGCCATCGTTCTCGCCGTGGGGCTGATGATGTTTATTTCCTTTTTGCTGCTGATTATTTCGGCAAACGCATTTATTTGAAGATGAAAGAATATATATTAAGTATCGTAAGCGTGATCCTGCTTACCGCCGCCGTCGGCATTATCCTTCCGGAAGGGAAAACGGGGAAATTTATCAAAGGGATCTTCGCCGTGGCAACGCTCGTCGTGATCCTGACGCCGCTCACGAAAATCGGCGATTATATACCGGCGTTCGAAACGGAAAGCGGGGATGTCGAAATCGGATACGACGAAGAATATCTCGACTATATGTACGATAAAAAGAGCGAGGTTTACGCAGCGGAAATCGAAAGTTATATACAGGAAAAAGGCTGCGAAAGCGATGTGGAAATCGTCTATGACTGCGCCGATTACGAATTTCACATCGTAAAAGTTTCGATAAATTTATATTTTTCGGGAATATCGGAAGAGGACGAGCATATATATATAATGTCGGAAATTCAGAAAGCCGTCGCGCAATACTGCGGTATCGAGGAAGAAAAGGTGCAGATCAATGAAATTTTTATCGAAACTGAAAAACAGTAAAACCGCGGAATATCTGCTTTTAGGCGCGATCTCGATCGCCGTCATCGTCATCCTCGCGTTTTCGTTCGCCAAGCCTGCGGAAACCGCGGCGGGGGAGGACGATGAAACGATCGCCTACGTAAGAGAACTGGAAAAACGGATGGAAGAAGCGCTTTCCGCCGTGAAAGGCGCGGGGAAAGTTTCGGTCGTGATCAACGTGGGATCGGGGGCGGAAACGGTTCTCGCCTCTGAAAAAGTTACCGTAACCGATGAAAACGGCAGGATAACGACAACCGAAACGCCCGTTATGGTAAACGGAAAGCCCGTCGTATTGAAGGAAAATCTCCCCGAGATCACGGGGGTGTTAATAGTAGCGCAGGGCGCGGACAGCATCGGCGTAATGAAAAACATACAACAGGCTGCGGTGTCCCTTTTGAATATAGAAGTCAGCCGGATCGAGATTCTGGCAAGAAATTGAAAGGAGAGAAAAATTATGTCGAAGAAGAAAAAAATCATCATTTTGTCCTGCATGATCGCGCTGCTCGCCGTAACGGCGGTATTCAACTTCGTCCTGACGGGCATCAACCTCGATCAGGACGATACGACGCCCGTTTCCGGCGCGAACTACTTTTCGCAGTACCGCATGGAAAGAATGAGCACCAGAAACGAAGAACTTTTGCAGCTCGATTCCATCATCGCCGCGGCGGAACAGGGTTCTCAGGAGAAAGCCGACGCGCTTTCCATGAAACTCGAACTTACCGAGATCACGGAACGGGAACTGCTGCTCGAAAGTCTGATCAAAGCGCAGGGGTTTGAAGACACCGTCGTAACCATCGGGCTCGATTCCGACAACGTAAACGTGATCGTTCAGACAGACGAACTGACGCAGGTGGACGCCATCCGGATCTATTCCATCGTCAACTCGGAAATCGCCACTCCTTCCGAAAATGTGAAAATTATACCGATTTCTTAAAAAAACACTATGCAAAACGAATATTTTGTGGTAAAATATGATTAAGAATATCTAAGAGGTTTCTAAATGGCATATTTTAGACACATTCCCGACGGCGACAACGGTAAGATCATCTACAACCGCTCTATCGTAAACGGCATCGTTTTGCTGGCGATATCCGAAATTGACGGCGTGGAGGCTGCGCTCTGCAGCCCCGCAAAAAAACGCGGAAACAAAAAAAACGCGAAACGTTCCGTAAAACTGACCTATACGAAAAACGGCATCGACGTGGACGTATTCGTAAAGATCAATCAAAGCGCGTCCGTATCGGATATGGCGTTCAAGATTCAGGAAAATATCAAGCACAACGTCGAGGCGATGACGGAATACCGGCTGAACCGCATCAACGTTCGGGTGGCGGGCGTCATCTTCGACGAGGAACAGACAGCCAACGTATAAGCACAAGGAAATGCCGCAAAATTCTTTGCGGTGTTTCGGATTTATAAGGAATTTATGAGAAGTACAGCGAGAGAAGCCGTTTTCAAATATCTATTCGCAAGGCAGTTCAACGAAGAACTTCCGGCGGAATTTTTATCGACGTTATTAAAAGAGGGCGTGACCGAAGACGATCGCGCCTTTGCGCGCGCTTTGAAAGAAAACATCGAAACGCATTACGAAGAGATCGCCAAAACGATCGCGTCGCTGGCAAAGGACTACGTTTACGATCGCATTTATCCGACGGATAAGTGCGCGCTCATGATCGGCGTCGCCGAGATGGCGTACAGCGAGGACGTGCCGAAATCCGTGGCGATCGACGAAGCGATGAAACTTTCCGCAAAATATTCCACGCAAAACAGCCTTTCGTTCGTGAACGGGATACTCGCGGCTTATTTCAACCAACTGGAAGGAGAAAAAAACCAATGAACGCAAAACTGATCGACGGTAAAGCGATCTCCGCGAAAAAGAGAGAGGAAATCCGGCAAAAAAGCGAACTTTTTGAAAAAGAAACAGGTAGAAAAATCTGCCTTGCGGTTGTGCTGATCGGCAACGACCCCGCTTCGGAAGTGTACGTGCGCAACAAGATCCGCGGCTGCGAAGCGACGAATATCAAATCGCTTTCCTATACGCTTCCCGCAACGATAACGCAGGCGCAGGCGGAAGAAGTCGTGCGGGCGCTCGCCGTGGACGACGCCGTGGACGGGATCCTCGTGCAACTGCCTCTGCCCGCGGGGCTGAACGAAACGAAAATCCTCAATCTCATCCCGCCGGAAAAGGATGTGGACGGCTTTCACCCCGTTAACGTGGGAAATCTGGTATTGGGGAAGGAATCGACCGTCGCCTGCACGCCGATGGGCGTGATGACGATGCTTCATGAATACGGCGTCGAAATTTCCGGAAAAAACGCCGTCGTGATCGGCAGAAGCAATATCGTGGGAAAACCGATGGCTCTTTTGCTTTTGCGCGAGAACGCTACGGTAACCGTCTGCCACAGCAAAACGAAAAACCTGAAAGAGATCTGTAAAAACGCCGATATTCTGGTGGCGGCGATCGGCAGACCCGCTTTCGTTACCGCGGATATGGTAAAAGAGGGGGCTGTCGTGATCGACGTGGGCATCAACCGCGTGGACGGCAAACTGAAAGGGGACGTCGATTTTGAAAAGGTCGGCGAAAAGGCGTCTTACATCACGCCGGTGCCCGGCGGCGTCGGCCCGATGACCATCACCACGCTTTTGGAAAATACTTATCTTTGCGGAGTGAAAAGATACCGTGCAAAAAAACGATAACCGCTATGAAACGCTGCTGACCCTGTTTGAAGAAGGGCTCGCCGCATATACCGCGGCGTTCCCCGTATCGCAGAGCACGCTGTCCGACGCGATGAAATACAGCCTGAACGCCGGCGGAAAAAGGATCCGCCCCGTTTTGTTGCTTGCCGTCAACGAAATGCTCGGCGGAAATAGCGAAACGGCGATGCCGTTTGCCGTCGCCGTCGAAATGATCCATACATATTCGCTTATCCACGACGATCTGCCGGCGATGGACAACGACGATTTCCGCCGCGGAAAACCGTCGAATCATAAGGTATTCGGAGAGGGAACGGCGATCCTCGCGGGGGACGGACTGCTCTCTCTCGCATTTGAATTGTGCCTCGATAGCGTAAAAGATGAAAATACTTTACGCGCCGCGCGCATTCTCGCCCGCGCCGCCGGCGCAAGCGGAATGGTCGCAGGGCAGGCTGCCGATCTGGAAAGCGAAAAAAATTCGGTTTTTACGGAAGAACGGCTTTTGTTTATTCAGAAGAACAAAACCGCGCAGTTGATCTCCGCGCCGATCAAAATGGCGTCCGCACTCAACGGCGGGAAGTATTTCGACGAACTTTCCGTTTACGGCGATCGGATGGGATATATGTTCCAGACCGTTGACGACGTTCTGGACGTCGAGGGCGATTTCGAGTCAATGGGAAAAACTCTCGGTAAGGACGCGGAAGAAAACAAACTCACAAGCGTAAAAATCTACGGTTTGCAGGGGGCGAAAGAGCGCATACAAACGCTTTATGAAGAGAGCGTTGCAGCCATTGCCGCGATACCCGATAACGGCTTTTTGACGCGCCTTGCGGGGCAGATGGCGCGGCGCGCGCACTGACCGGTATGCGGCTGGATGTTTTTTTGAGCGAAAGCGGAAAATTCGATTCCCGCACGAAAGCGGCGCAGGCGATCGGGCGCGGCGAAGTTCTCGTAAACGGCAGACGCGCGAAAGCGGGAGAGGAAGTCGATGGAAACAGCCGCGTCGAGATCCTTTCCGCGCGGCGATACGTTTCCAACGGCGGCTATAAATTGGAGCGCGCGCTGGACGTATTCGGATATTCTCCGGAAGGAAAGATCTTCGCCGATATCGGCGCGAGTACGGGCGGATTTACAGACGTTCTGCTGCGGCGTGGCGCGAAAAAAGTCTATGCCGTGGACGTCGGAGAAAACCAGTTGCACCCGTCGCTGAAAGGCGATGAGCGCGTCGTCGTTATGGACAGGACGAACGCCCGCAACCTGACTTCGGACAGTTTTTCCGAAATGCCCGACGGCTTTGTCGTAGACTGCAGTTTCATTTCCCTGAAACTGATTTTGCCCGCGATCGCGGCGCTGTGTCCGCCCGAAGCGGACATCATCGCCCTGATCAAGCCGCAGTTTGAATGCGAGGAAAAAATTTCTTTTAAAAACGGCGTCGTCAAAGACAGAAAAATCCGCGCGCGCATCGTGAAAAGTCTTTACGATTTCTGCATCGGAAGGGGATTTTTCGTGCACGGATTTACCAACGCGCCGCTCTTGAGCGGAAAAAATGTGGAATACCTGATCCTTCTTTCCCGAAGAGCGGAAGGCGCGATCGGGGAGCGGGCGCTTTTCGATACATTGATTTGACGGATGGAAAAAACTATGAACATCGGCATTTATACCAACAAAAGTAAAGACGTGGGGGGGATCTGGTCGGCGAAACTGCATTCGCTTTTGACCCGTAGCGGCATCCGCTATATCGATATACCCGATAAAGATTTTTCCGTTCTCAACCCCGTGGACGAATCGCTTGCGCAGAAAGTCGATCTCATTATCGTTCTCGGCGGGGACGGCACGATCCTCGGCTTAACGACTTACGCGGCGCGCAATCACATTCCCGTGATCGGGATCAATGCGGGCAAACTCGGTTTCTTAACGGAATTTGAAACCTTCGAAATGGAAAACGCCGTTGCGCTCGTCAAGGAAAACAAACTGAAAGCGGACGAGCGCATCCTTTTGACGATCGAGGTGAAAGGCGAAACGTTTTACGCGCTGAACGACTGCGTATTTCAGCGGATTTACGACGAGGGATCTTCGGGCAGCCTGATCGCATCCTTATCGGTCTCGCTCGACGAAACGCTCGTCGACCAGATCACGGGGGACGGCGTCATCGTATCGACGCCGACGGGTTCCACCGCATATTCGCTTTCCGCAGGCGGGCCGATCCTCGCGCCGGGAATCGAGAGTTTCTGCATCACGCCCATCAGCGCGCATTCCCTGCATCACAGACCGATCATCTACGATTCCCGTTCAAACTGCGTGATCCGCGTCGAGGACAGCGGCGGTCCCGTCGGCTTGTTTTGCGACGGAAAACTCGTAAAAAAACTGACGAAAAACGATTTCGTCAAAATCGACAGAGCGCCGCACACCATTACTTTTTTAAGAAAAAAAGATTCCAATTTCTATAAAAGACTGCTCTTGAAACTGAACAGCGGGAGAATCTGAAATGACGAAAAAGGAAAGACAGCGTTTTATTTTGGAACTCGTGCGGGAAGAAGAGATCGACACGCAGGAAGAACTGACGGAAAAACTCAACGCGCGCGGCGTAAAGGTTACGCAGGCGACCGTTTCCCGCGATATCAACGATCTCAATCTCGTCAAGGTGGGGGGGAAAAGCAAAAAATTCAAATATGCGCAAATCGCCCTGCATTCCGCCGCGCTTTCGGAAAAAAACATCAATCATTTTAAAGAAATCGTGGAATCGATGACCTGTGCGAACAACCTGATCGTCGTAAAGACCATCAGCGGCAACGCCAACGCGGCGGGAATGATCGTCGATAAGATACACATTCCGCAGGTGCTCGGTTCGATCGCCGGCGACGATACGCTGCTGATCGTAACAAAAAGCAACCACGATGCGGAAGTCATGATCAAAAGATTAAAAGAAATGATGAGTTAAACGGCGATGCTTTTATCCTTAAAAATCAAAAACATAGCGTTGATTGCCGATACGGAAATCGAATTTTCCGCAGGACTGAACGTGCTTTCCGGCGAAACGGGTTCGGGAAAATCCGTCGTGATCGACGCGCTCAATTTCGTACTCGGCGCAAAGGCGGATAAAGCGATGATCTCCTTTGAAAGTCCGTATTGCAGCGTAAGCGCGGCGTTTGACGTTTCCGATCATCCGGCAGCCAAGGAAATCGCGGAGGAGATCGGGATCGAACCGGAAGACGTACTCGTCGTCAACAGGCGTTTTTTTGCGGACGGCAGAGGGGATATCAAAATCAACGGCAATCCCGTTTCCGCGGGCATGCTCAAAAAGATCACCGCGGTTTTGGTGGATATACACGGGCAGAGCGAACATTTTTACCTGCTGAAAGAAAGCAATCAACTCGCGCTCGTCGACAGAGTCTGCTCCGACAAACTCGATGCGCTCAAAAGCCGCGTGAAAGCCGAATACGAAACGTATAAAGGCGCGCTTTCCGCTTTGGAAAATCTCGGCGGGGACGAACACACGCGCGCGGTACGGCTCGATATTTTAAAATACCAGATCGAGGAGATCGAAAACGCCGCGCTTTGCGACGGCGAAGAAGAGGAACTTTCCGCCCGCAGAAAAAAGATGCTCAACGCGGAAAAGATCGCAGCCGCCGTATCGGGCGCCGCCGC
>CALVUL010000014.1 GCA_944363555.1 uncultured Clostridia bacterium | reverse complement strand
GTACTTTCCGCAATGTTTCGTTATCCATTGTTCCTCGTCATGTCTTCGTATAACGCAAAATATTTCCTGCACATTGCCGCATCCGAATACCTCGCTTCGGCGGCTACGGCCGTATCCTTTTTATCGATCGCTGTTTCCAACCGCAATTTTACGCGTTCGTACAGCGCTTCAATATCCCCGTGTCGGACAAAATCTTCTTTTCCGTAAATTCCCGTTTCCGCCGTTCCGCCCGCGTCAAACCCGCATACGGGCGTGCCGCAGCACTGCGATTCGAGACACGTGGTGGGGAAATTTTCCTTTTTGCTGCAGATGACGAACACATCCGCCATCGAATAAAATTCCGCAAGTTTTTCCTGATCGCGGATCTGCGGCACGAATACGACGTTCTTTTCGCGGGGCGCGGCGCAGTCGCTTACCCCCACCAGAACGAATTTCACCTTCTCCCCGCGGAATTTTTCCGCAAGTTTCAAAACGGATTTCCCGCCCTTTCTTTCCGACATGATGTCGGGCGCGACGGAAAGCACGACTTTTTCATCCGCCGCAATATGATATTCTTTCCTGAGCGCGTCCGCGTTTCTCGGGCGGAAAATTTCCGTATCGATTCCGTTATGGACGACGCGCACGTCCCTGTCTTTCAAAAACGAGAGTTTAACGCGCTCTTTCAGCCACGCGGAAGGCGTAACGATAACGAGTTTTTGCAGTTTTTCAAACAGCGCTTTTTTTTCCGCGAACATCTTCGCCGTTCTGTCGAAGAAAAGCGTTTTGGGATATTCGCCCAACTGCGGGCAGTTTCCGCAGCCGCTCGTAAAACGCGTGCATTCGTCGGCATGGCCGCACTTTCCCGTATACATGAATTCGCAGTGGAACGTCCATACCGCGGGGATCTGCGCCTTTGCGATAAAGTTCAGCAAGGGCTTGATGTTGACGAAATACGCGTGCAGTTCGTGAATGTGGATCACGTCCGGACGAAAGCGTTTGATAAAGCGGATCAACCGGCGTGTGGAAAAAAAAGAATAACAGCCCGTTCTGCCCGTCAGCCGCGTCAGCAGCGCGTGGAGATCCGTTTCCCAATCCAGCCCGAATTTATAAATATTCTTCTCTTTTATGCGCGGGCCCCTGCCGTAACACACGGCGCACTCCGCGCCGCGGGAAGCGGCGTAAGAATACAGATCGTAGGCGATCTTGCCGGTACTGCTCCCCTTGCAGTTCACGTCGATTTGCAGGATCTTCATCGGAACATCTTCTTCTCCAGACCGAATTTTCTCAGGACCTTCGTACAGAATCTGATGAATCCGTATGAATTCTTGTAATCTTTGAACGTCTTGTTTTCGCCGGCGATGATCTCGTCGAATTCCCCTTCGCTTACGCCGAGTTTCCGCGCGATGTAAGCCTTATCCTCCTTCATCGTCTCCTCGTCGTAAGGGGGCTTTTTCAGTTCTTCAAGCGCCTCTTCCCGCGTGATCTTACCCGTTAAGATCAGGTTGGAAAGATAGCATTTGCGCTTGTCGTACCCGAATTTGCGGGGCAGATAACAGCCTTCGTAAAAGCGGGTGAAGATGTTTTCGTAATGCTTGTTATCGTACGGCTGCCAGCCGAATTTTTCCTGTAAAAAAACCTTTGCCTTTTCCTTGTCGTATTCCACGTAGTTGAGGGGCGCGAAACGCTTCATCCCCTTGAAATAGGGATAGAAAAAGCGATACCGCAGCATGCTGCACGTCGGGAAGGTTTTCAGTTTCACTTTACCGAAACGCCGATGCACGTCTTTGATGAATTTCAGATCGTTCTGATAGACCCATTCGATGGGCGGGCGGATGCATTCCGTGGCGTTGTTGGCGCCCGTCAGCACGTATTTGATCTTATGTTTCACGGCGTAGCGGTACAGCCCCGCGAAGATGGCGTGATCCTGCGGCAGGTCCTGATAAGGAACCTGCGCTTTGAAAAACGCCAGCTGCAGATCCGCCATCTCTTCCTTGTCGATGGTTTCCGCGACGAGATCGAGATGCAGCTTCGCGGCGATCTTTTCGATATTCTCGTCGGCGACGGGAAGGTTCCAGCCGGTATCCGCCGCGTACAGCAGGGGGCGCAGCCCCATCACTTCCTTGGCGATGTAGCAGAGATACGAACTGTCCACCCCGCCGCTCATGCCGATGATGCAGTCGTATTTTTTATTCTTGCTCTTCTTTTTGATTTTATCCGCCGCGGCGAGAAGTTCGGCTTTGCTTTCCTCGTCCACGCGCCAGTTGGGCAGGATATTGCGGTAATAATCGTTGCAGAAATCGCACACGCCCTTTTCGTCGAAGGAGATGGCGCTGTCCGTGGTGTCCATCACGCAGTTTGTGCAACGCTGAAATTTTCTTTCGCTCATGATCTCTTCTCCGGATCGGTTTCTTTTTCCATCATTTCCGCCAACATATCGATCAGTTTATCCGCGCCGAAATGCTCGTCGAAATATTTTTCGGCGTTTCGCCGCATCGCCGGAAGGTCTGCCGCATAAAACTTTTTCAGCGTTTCGGCGACTTTTTCCGGCGCGCGCCCGCTGACAAACCCGCAGCCCGCCTCCCGAACGATCGCCGCGCTCTCCCCGCCCGCCGCCGCGAGCACCGGCGTGCCGCAGGCGAGATACGTCTGCATCTTCGCGGGGATCGTCATATCGAAAAGTTTGTTGTCCTGAAAGGAGAGATACGCGCAATCGGCGTAACGCACGTACGCGTTTGCCTCTTCCTCGCTCACCCTGCCGACGAAACGGACCTTCTCCCCGACGCCGAGCGCGTTTACTTTTTCTTCCAACCGCGCGCGCGCGCGTCCGTCGCCGACGATGAAAAACCGCACGGGGTCCTCCTTCGTCAGCGCCGCCGTTTCCGCGAGCAGATCCAGCCCCTGCGCGTCCCCGATGTTGCCGGCGAACACGACGTTGAATTCCCCGTCTTTATACGCCGCGGGCTTTTGCAGGGCGGCATAATCGGGTTTTATATGAAACTGCGGCCAGTATACGAGTTTTTCTTGATCCACGCCGCGCGCCGCGATGTTCTTTACGAAACTGCGGGAGGAACATAAAATTTTGTCGCTGCCCGCGTAGATCTTATCGACGATTTTATCGATCCATTTCAAAACCGCTTTGTTTTTCACGCCCATCACGACTTCCACGTTTTCCGGCCATAAATCCTGCACGTTGAAAAAGACGGGGGTTTTGAATTTTTTCCCGTAGGCGACGGCGGGCAGCCCCACGGTAACGGGGGAAACCTCGAACACGTAAACCGCGTCGAATCTTTCCTTGCACCGCCTGACCCACTTTTTGCCCTGCCGCACATAGCCGAAGGTGTTTCTCAGCAAGCCGAGCGCGTTCTTCCCCCGCGGCGGCACTTTCAGCCGCACGATGTTCACTCCCCGCCACGTCTTTTCGTAAGGAAGGGAAAACCCGTACCCGTCGTAGATCCGCCCCAAAGGATATTGCGGATACGCCGTTACCGCCGTTACGGAATGCCCGCGGGCGGCGAGGGCGGCGCAAAGGGTGTTCACGCGGAAATTTTCGGGATAAAAATATTGTGAAAATACCAAAATCTTCATTTTACCGCCGTTCGGTGCGCGCCACCGATTCTTCGTCGCTCACGACCCTGTAGTTTTCCTTATACGCGCTGAGGCGCATATCGTAACGAAAAGAGCCGAACGCCTTGTTCACCTTGCCGGTAAACAGCCCCGCAAACCGCACGAGGGGATTGAAAAATTTCGTCAATTTGATGTTCTTCCCGTGCGCGCGCGCGATGAGGCGCACCAACTCCGCCGTAGAAAAATACCCCGCGTTCTGCGGAAAAAACACGCCGCGCTCTTCGTTCACGATCATCAGCCGCACGAATTCACACAGATTTTCGATGTAAAGCATCGACCTGCTGTTGGGAATATCGGGAAAAAACGGCAGTTTTTGCGCCATTTTCGCCAAAACGGGATAATTGCCCTTGCTGTTTTTGCCGTAAATCATCGGCGGGCGCAGGATGACCACTTTGAAGCGCTCGCTTTCGAGTGCGGCAAGCGCCTTTTCCGCCTGCACCTTGCTGTCCCCGTACGCGTTTTGCGGGTTTACGGGCGTTTCGGCGGTGATGAACTTATCCTTCCCGACGGGCGCGCTCGCGCCGTATACGATGGAAGAACTCATATAGATAAACTGCCCCGCGCCTTCCGCTTTGGCTTTTTCGGCCGCGGCGACGGCGAGGTCGGTATTGACTGCATAATACTGCCGTTTTTTTTCTTCGGAAAGCCTGCCGCCGTCCGAATGGGCGATCCCCGCCACGTGAAAGACGGCGTCGTAAGCGGAAAAATCCCTTTCCTTCCAGCCTTCGCCGCGCAAAGACACGGTTTCGGCGGCGATTTCCTTATCGGCGGCAACGTATTCCGCAAAGGAAGTGCCGATATAACTGTGTTCGCCCGTGATCAGGACTTTTTTCATTCTTCGCCGTCCTTTTTCTCTTCCTGCTCTTTATGCTCTTTTTCCATCGCGCCCGTGCCGCCTTCCACAACGCCGTTGCGCGTAAAAACGTACGCAAAGGTGAGGAAAAAGCATTTCACGTCCAATTTAAAAGACAAATTTTGCAGATAATACCCGTCGAAACGCGCTTTTTCGGGGATTTCCAGTTCGTCGCGCCCGTTGATCTGCGCCCAGCCGGTGAGCCCGGGGCGGATGTCGTTGACCGTTCTGCCCTTTTTATCGGTATACCCGTCGCGCGCGGCGATGAGATCGAACTGGTTCCACAGCGCGGGGCGCGGTCCGATGATACTCATTTTGCCCGTAAAAATATCCCAGATCTGCGGCAGTTCGTCAAGGCTCATTTTGCGCATGAACCGCCCGACTTTGGTGATGTATTCATCGGGATTTTTCAGAAGATGGGTAGGCACGTCATGCGGCGTATCGACGCGCATCGTTCTGAATTTATGGATCTTGAAGATCTTTTTGTTCTTCCCGACCCGCTCCTGCAGGAAAAAGACGGGCCCTTTCGAATCGATTTTGATGGCGATCATCAAAATCAGGAAAGGCAAGAGGCACAAAACGAGCCCGATGAAGGAAAAGAAAATGTCAAACAGCCTTTTTAAAAAATATTTGTACATAAAATTTTATCCGCGCGTTTTCGCCCGCCGCGCGCCGCAGAAGCGACACGCCTTCGGCTTTCCGACAAAAAACGCCGTATGCAAACGATCTTTTTTCCGCCGCCCCCGCATGGAAAAACGTACGGGAACGTATGCCCGCCCCTTTTTATCGGAGCACGCTTGTTATAGGTGTTATTATAACACATCTTTTCGGATATTGCAAGGCTTTTCCCGAACGAAATTCCCGCCGCCGACGGCAGGCGGAACGCGGCTTTTTTCCGCCGTTTTCGGCAAAAAACCGATAAAAACGAAAAAATTCGGGAAAAGTTGCAAAACTTTTCCCGAATGAAAGCAAAAACGATAAACAAACTTTTTTACGGCGGATCACTCCTTTTCGCCGAAACAGATTTCAAAATAAAGTTTCAGAGGAAATTCCCTTTTCAACGAATTGTACCACCGCGTATCGGTACGCAAAGACAGGCAGAATTCTTCGTTGTTGAAGATGTAAAGATAGTGCGTGATGCCGCGGCTGCTGTACGCGCCCATGCGGTCCTCCACGTTGCTCGAACGAATGGTCATCGCCCGCAGGTACGGTTTGAACCGATCGTCCTCGTCGATGAGTTTTTTACCCTGAAATTCCCTTTTGAAAAGATTGAGATCGAGCCCGTCGTCGGAAATGAGGAAATCGAGATCTTCCAACTTAAAATAGATGAGATTGGGCGAAAATTTCCGGTTGCCGATGGTGATTTCGTAGCGGACGGACTTCGCTAAAGGGAACACTTCGATATCCAGATCTTCCGTTACGCCGTAATACGCCACGGAATTTTTCCGTTTCACGGCGGCGGATTTGCGGATGTTTCCGCAGGGCAGCAAGCCGAAGGATACGCCGTATCTTTGGTTTTTGCAGCGGATCAGCCTGCCGTTATCGAATTCTTCGGGATAGGAAAGCGTATAACACTTCTTTTCGATTTCCGTACGCGGCGCGTCGTCCGCTTCGATCACCCG
The DNA here is from genome assembly GCA_944363555.1 of uncultured Clostridia bacterium. Classification (GTDB taxonomy): domain Bacteria; phylum Bacillota; class Clostridia; order Christensenellales; family Borkfalkiaceae; genus UMGS775. The sequence goes on along the minus strand of CALVUL010000014.1, from coordinate 13,988 downwards.
CTCGATTTCCCTCGGGCGGTCTTTTCTGTACACGATAAGTTCTTCAGGGTTCATGATGTTTATCTCCTCTGTTTCCGCGCAAAAGCGCGGTTTTTTCTGTTTTTGTTTCTGCTTTCGCTTTGCCGTTACAGCCCCAGAAGGGTATTTACGTAATATTCCAGTTTTCCTTCGGCGCTGTCGGTAACGATTTCCAGAAAATAGGTAATATCCTCGTAGGCGAATTTCGCCTTGATGTTGTATTGATTTTCTACAATAGTTTGTCCGCAGACGACGTCGAGTCCGTTCAAAACGATATTTTCATGTATATCGTCAAACGCCTCGAAATACTGAAAGGTATCCTTCGTTAAAACAATACCGAGGTTAACGGTATCAAAGCCCGCGGCGGATAAAAACAAGCACTGCTGCGTTAAATAGACCAGCTGCCCCTCCTCCAGCGTGTAAGCCGCTTTGTTGACATCCTGCAGCCCCGTGAGATAGCGGACGGCGAGGGCGTTTTCCTCGATAAAGGCGGGCAGGGGCGTTTCGATGCTGACGACGGAAATTTCCGCGGTATCGAAATAGCGGTTGCCGCCCGCAGGGGGCGCGGCGGGCTTCCGGTTCGCCGCCGGCAGGCTGACGCAGAAAAAGAGCACGGCGAGCAGTACGGCGAAAACGGCGAACGCCCCCAGTAGCGCGGGGCGGGGGATCGCCAGCGCGCCGCCCCGCGGCGTTTTCGCCTTGTTCTGCGGCGCGACGATGTCGTCGATCAGTCGCTCGTTCACCCGCTCCGTTTCCGGCAGGCGGGCGATCTCTTCCAAGATGTCTCTTTTTCCGTCCATGTAAATTACTCCGATAGTTTTACGAAACGTTGGCAATGAGCGCCTCGTCGATCGACAGGTAGTCGCTCAGCAGCACGTACCCTTGGCTCGCCATGCCGTACCCGCTGGATACATACAGGAAGGTATCGCTCTGGAAAACCGCGCCGTCCCTGTAATAATCGACGATCATATAGCCGTACACCATCATGATGTGCCCCACGTTGGCATCCGATTTGACGATATACGTCGCAGCGCCGTCATCCACTTCCATCATGCCGTACACGAAATTATACGCGCTGCACATGATGATGCCCACTTTGTTCTGATCCACGGCGGCGGCGAGGGCGGAAAGATCCACCGTATCCTCGCTTTCATAGAAATCGCCGTAGGAAAGGGTATAGCCGTGATCGTCGAAATATTCGATCAATCCGTTTTTGAAATCCGTATCCAGCGTGCCCGGCGCGCCGTCGTTGGTGTGCATTAACTCGTAAAGTTCCTGCACGGCGGCGTTCGCCTGCGGCCAGTCGACGTCCGGAAAATATCTGTACGTGCCGTTGGAAACCATCCCCGGCTCGAAATTCGGGATGAGGTTGGGGAAATAGCGGTCGTAAAACACCGTTACGTTGAGGCCCGATACGGGGGCGCAGATGTCGTTTTGCCCCAGCGAAGTGCCGCCGTAACTGGGCGCGGAGGGGTGATTTTTCTTTTCCCTGACGACTTTGTAATCGTAATAGATGTAATAATTACCCTCTACGGAAGAGCCTTCCCCGCCGTAAACGACGTCCGCACAATAGCGCGTTTCTTCCGCAAAGGCGGTTTTCGGCAAAAAAGAAAAACCGCACAGCAGCGCGGCATACGCCGCAAAAACCGCGAGCGCGAACGCCCGCATCCACTTCATTTCGCTTTTCATACAAAGCCTCCTTTTGTTTGTTCTACTAAATATAACAATCAAACGTCGGCATTCGTACGATTTTTTATTTCGGTTTTTCGGATTTTTTCGATGAGCGTTTCAAAGCGGGACTGCACCGTGCTTTTCGACTTGTTCATGATGGTTGCGATCTGCCCGAAGGACTGGTTGCCCCAGAATTTTAAGATCAGCAGCATTTTATCCTTGTTTTTCTGTTTCTGCAAGATCCTGTACGCATCCGCCCGCGAATCCGCCTTGTCCAGCCCGTATTCCGCGCAGGCGATTTCCTCCGAAAGGCTTTCGTGCGAATGCTTTTTGCTTCTCTTTCTGATATTGAGCACAAAATTGACGTATGTTTTGATCAGCCAGCCGTAGGGATTGTCGTTCGTACGGTAATGCTCCGCTTTGTCGCCGATTTTCAAGATGAAGTCATGAACGGCGTCGGCGATATCCTGTTCTTTCAGATAAATCCGCGATATCGCCAACAACAATTTTCCCGTACCAAGATAAAATTCGCAGAGCGCGTTCCTCTGACCTTCGGCGATCCGGCGGAGTAACGCGTCCAGTTCTTCTTTCGATAATCTCTCCATATATCCCTTTATCCGTGTTCGTGACCGTTTTTTCTCCGCCGCAACCTCCCGTTCGTTTCCGAAACCGCATCGAGGGGGGTTTTGCGCCGCGTCCCCCTATAAAAATATAGCATCTAAGCCATATTCTGTCAAATTCTGCGCGCAAAGAGTAACGTTCCGAATGCAAAAATTTCATTTTTTCAGGAAATTTTTCAGATAATCGATGTCGAGCGCCCATTCCGGCACGCGGTTTCGCCGCCGGTGCGCTTCGTTCGCCTCGCCGAGGGCGGCGCGCATCTGCGCGTAAGAAACGTTGTTGACCTTCATAAACCAATCTTCCGCCGCCGCGCCCCTGCCGCGCAGCTGCGCCAGCCCGATGTGCGCCGTTTCGTGGCATCTTTTGCACAGCGCGACGATGCCCGTGAGTTTCTGCACGCCCCGCTCCTCGTCGTATTCCCACCGTTCGTGCGCTTCCAGCCTGCCCGCCGCGCCGCAGATTTCGCATTTTCCGCCCGCGCGGGCAACGACGGTTTCCCTTACCGCCTTCCACGCGGCGGGGCTTAAAATTGCACGCAGGTTGCTCTTCCAGCAACCGTCCGGCACCAATTCAAAATTTAACTTGTATTTCATTGTGGTTTTCCGTCCTTTTCCTTCGACCCGCGTTTATTATTATAACCCAAAATTTCGCCCTTTGTCAATCGTTAATTTTCAGCGGAAAAGGTCATAAAATTCATAAATCGTATCAAAATAGTCATTTACAAACCCCTCCCGTGCGTGTATAATTATAATATAGTATTGCAATGAGAATCGAGATCTTCCAGAAAGGGTTCAACTATTCGCAGGACGGCGAAGGCAACCGCCTTGTCTATCATTTCTGCGGGTGCAACATGCGCTGCATGTGGTGCGCCAACCCCGAAGGCTTTGCCGAAAAAGGCGGCGTCCTTTCGCCGGACGGTTTGCCCTACACCCCCGTTTCGCTTGCCGCGGAGGCAATCTCCTGCAAGGCGATGTTCTTCGACGGCGGCGGCGTTACTTTTACGGGGGGCGAGCCGACGCTGCAATTCGCCGCGCTGAAAGAATCGCTGAAACTCTTAAAAGAAAACGGCATCCGTACCGCGCTGGAAACCAACGCCACCCATCCCGACCTCGCGCAACTGTTCCCTTTGATCGACACGCTGATCATGGATTTTAAACATATCGACGACGGATGGCACCGCAAAGTAACGGGCGTTTCCAACGCGGAGACGAAAAAAAACATCCGCGCGGCGCTCGCCGCGCATCCGCATACGCTCATCCGCACCGTGCTGGTGCGCGGCGTCAACGACGGGGAGGAACACGCCCGCGCCTTCGCGGCGTTTTACGGGCAGTGCGACACTTCCCGCGCGGCGTTCGAGTTTTTGCCCTATCACGAGTACGGGAAGAAAAAATGGGAAAAACGCAACCTTCCCTACCGCGTGGAAAACGGGTTCGTTACCGAGGAAACCGTTGCCATGTACCGCCGTATCTATGAAGAACACGACCTGAAAGTCATCCGCACATAAAAAAGGAGAAAAAATCATGAAGTTCGATGAAGTTTACACCGCCGGACGCCTGCATGAAAAGGCGCAAAAACTCTTTGCCGCCGAACGGGCGATCAAACGCCTTGACGGGTGGTTCATCCTGCGGGAGGCGATCGACGCCTACGAACGCGCGCACGAAAACGAGCCGAATATCGTGCGCAAGGCGAACGCCCTTTACGAGGCGTGCAAAATTCTGCCGCTTTCCATCGACGAAAACGCCGTTTTCGCCGGCACGCAGCGGGACGCCTTCGCCAAAAGTTACGCCCTCATCAACCCGAACTTCCGCGTGAGCACCTTCAACGGCTACTGCGACCCCACCGCCGTTTACGGCGACATCGAGCCCGACGCGGAATTTCCGAAAGAACGCATTCAAAAAGTCAAAGACGGGCAGGCGGAAACCGACTACGTGAAAAGGCTTTCCGCCGTCTACAGGGAAGCGGAAACCGACACCGAAGAGGTGGCGTATTTCATCGAACAGGTTACGGGGCACCTGATCCCCGATTTTAAACCCGCGCTGCAAAGAGGGCTTTTATCGCTCATCGGCGAGGCGGAAGAAAAAAAAGCGGCTTCGTCCGGCAAAAAGGCGGATTTTTACGCCGCCGTCGTTACCGCGCTCAACTGCGCCCTTCTTCTCGCCCGCCGCTACGCCGCCGTCGCGCTGGAACAGCTGAAAACCGCGGACGAACGGCGGGCGAAAGAACTTTCGCTCCTGATCGAAACCCTCGAAAAAGTGCCCGCGCGCGGGGCGGAAAACCTGTACGAAGCGATACAGAGTTTTCTCCTTTTGTGGCAGGTGATGTGCCTTGAACAGGCGCCCAACCCCTTCGCGTTTTCCGTGGGCAACGCAGACAGGATCTTCGAGCCGTACCGCGCCGCCGGAAACACGGAGCGCGCCCTTGCGGCGGGGCTTTTCAAACACATGCTGGTGTTTTACAACGTGGGCGACAGGAGTTGGGCGATCTCGCAGAACCTCATCGTCGGCGGCAAGGGAAACGACGGGAAAGATTTGACCAACGAAAGTTCCTACGCCCTTCTGGACGCCTATTACGAGATGAACATGCCCCAGCCCATCCTTTCGGTGAAACTGCACAAGAACACCCCCGCGAAACTCTACGAGGAAATGGGGAAATTTTTCTTCACCCCGGGCTGTCTGACGCCGTCGATCTTCAACGACGACGCCGTGTTCGAGGTGCTGCGCGCTTCCGGCGTGGACGTGGAAGATCTGGAAAATTACTCCGTGGCGGGCTGTCAGGAGCCGCTGATCATGGGAAAGGATAACGGCAACACCACCAACAGCTGGCTCAATATGGCGAAGGTTCTGGAACTCACCTTGAACGGCGGCAGATCGCTGATCAGCGGAAAGCAGATCGGGCGCACCTACAAGGAAATGGGGGTAAAGGGCGGGATCAAAGAAGTCCTCTCCCGTTTAAGAGAACTCTTCTACGACAACCTGCAATACTATATCGACCGCATGGCGAAGGCGGCGAACGGCGCTTCCGAAGCCGTTTCCGCCCTGCCCGTGCCCTTCCTTTCCGCCTTCATGGGCGGCATGGAGAGCGGCATTGACGCCCGCGACACAAAAGAGCAGGGCACGAAATACAACGGCAGCGGCTGCCTGATCCACGGGCTGGCGGTGGTGGCGGATTCCTTCATCGCCGCGGATCGATTCTTAAAAGAACGCCCCGACGAGTGCGAACGCCTGCTTTCCGCCCTGCAAAACGATTTCAAGGGCGAGGAAGAACTGCGCGAATACCTCCTTTCTCTGCCGAAATACGGCAACAACCTCCCCGCGCCCGACGCGGAGGCGGCGGAAATCGCCGCGAAGGTCTCCGACATGGTGCGGAGCGCGAAAAACTATCTCGGCAACCCCTTCCGCGCCGATTGGAGCAGCCCCACCACCCACCTTTTATACGGGTACTGGGTGGGCGCCACGCCCGACGGGCGGCACGCGCGCGAGATGCTCGGCTACGGCGTGGACCCCCTCTTCGGCGAAGCGACCAACGGGCTGGGTTTCCGCCTGCTTTCCTGCATGAAACTGCCCTTTGAAAAATTCAACGGCGGCTACGCCTCCCATCTGGGGCTCAACCCCGCTTATTTCAAGGCGGAAAGTTTTGAGAAAAAGGGGCTGGAATTCAGAGATAAAATCTTTCAACCGCTGTTCTTTTCTTCGGAGAAAAAAGTCGCGCCCTTCTACGTGTACTTTAACATCACCACCCCCGAAACATTAAAAAAGGTGCTGGCGAACCCCAAAAAATACGCCCCGAACGGCGTTTACATCATGCGCATCCACGGCACGTTCGTCAACTTCCTCGATCTCTCGCCGGAGATCCAGCAGGACATCATCAAACGGCTGGACCCCGCGTCCACCTGCGCGTAAGAAAATGAAGATATTAGGCATCGACATCGGCACCAGCTCGATCTGCGGGGCGGTGCTCGGCGAAAACGGGGAAGTGCTCTTCACCGAAAATTGCAAAAACGAGGGCACGATCCCCGTAAACGACGGATTTTCGCACATTCAGGACGGCGAAAAGATCCTGTCCGCCTGCCGCGGCATCTATGCCGACGCGCTGGAAAAATTTTCCGCGCTCGACGCCGTCGGCTTTACAGGGCAGATGCACGGCGTGCTCTTCCTCGGCGGGCGGGGCGAATGCCTTTCCCCGCTGTACACGTGGCAGCATAAAATCGCCGCGCTGCCGGCGGAAAACGGCACGTACGCGGAAGAACTTTCCGCCGCCGCGGGGCGCAGGATTTACGCCGGCTACGGCGCGGCTACGGCGTACGCCCTGTCGCGGCGGGGAGAACTGCCCGCCGGCGCGGCGCGGCTTTGCACGATACACGCCTACGCCGCCATGCGTTTTTGCAACCGGCGCGAACCCGTTCTGCACGTTTCCGACGCGGCGGGTTTGGGGGCGTTCGACCTCGAAACAGGCGGATTCGATCGCGCCGCGCTTGCCAAAGCGGGGCTCGACCCCGCCCTCTTCCCCGCCGTCTGCAAAGACGCGCGCTTTATCGGCGAAACGGCGGAGGGCGTGCCCGTCTGCGTCGCCGTCGGCGACAATCAGGCGAGCGTGCTCGGCTCCATGCCCCCCGACGGCGTTCTGGTCAACGTGGGCACGGGCAGTCAGGTTTCCGCCGTGGCGGACAAATTTATCGAAACCGAAAAAGCCGAACTGCGCCCGTATTTTGAAGGGAAATTTCTCCTGACGGGCTGCGCCCTCGCGGGCGGATACGCCTATTCCCTTTTGGAAAATTTCTATCGGGAAACCTTCCTGATGTTCGGCGTAACGCCGCCGCAAAACCTCTACCCCGCCATGAACGCCGCGGCGAAGAGCGCGGGCGATTTTCCCCGCACCCTGCCGTATTTTTGCGGCACGCGCGGCGATCCGGACGCGACGGCGGTCATCAGCGGCGTTACCGAAAGGAATTTCACCCCGCAGGCGCTCGCCCGCTCCGTGCTGGAAGGCGTCGCCGAAGAACTCTTTTCCATGTACGAAAACTTTGCCCCCCTTCTGCACGCCCCGCCGAAAACCCTCGTCGGATCGGGCAACGGCATCCGGAAAAACCCCCTGCTCGCGCGGATCTTTTCCGGAAAATTCCGCCTCGGGATCAAAACGCCGCTCTTTTGCGAAGAGGCGGCGATGGGCGCGGCGCTCGCCGCCATGGCTGCGAAAAAAGGCGTTTCCGTTTTCGAAACGCAAAAACTGCTGCAATATGCAAAACTATGACAAACGCCCCCGCGCTGCACCGCAGCGCGGGGGCGTTTTCTTCTGTGCCGTTCGTTTTTGATCCGGAACGATTCAAACATCGTCCCTTCGCCGTTTTCGCGGGCGGATTCATTCCCCGCGGCGGATGACTTCCTGCCCGCCCATAAAGGGGCGCAGCGCTTCGGGCACGGTCACGGAGCCGTCCTCGTTTTGCAGCTGCTCGACGAGGGCGGGGAACACGCGGCTCGTCGCCAGCCCCGATCCGTTGAGGGTGTGCACGTATTCCGGTTTGCCCGTTTTCGCGTCGCGGTAACGCGTGTTGTTGCGGCGCGCCTGATAATCGTTGGCGTTGGAAACGGAACTCACTTCCTTGTAAATGCCCATGCTGGGGATCCATACCTCGATGTCGTACGTTCTCGCCATCGACGCCGAGCAATCCCCCGCCGCCAGTTTGCTGATGCGGAAGTGCAGCCCCAGTTTTTCCATGAGCGAAGCCGCTTTGTTCACCAGTTCCTCGAACGCCTTTTTGCTGTTTTCTTTCGTCGCGTACTGCACCATTTCCACCTTGTTGAACTGGTGCCCGCGGATCATGCCGCGCTCTTCCGCGCGATAGGAACCCGCCTCCTTCCTGTAACAGGGGGTGTAGGCGAAAAATTTCATGGGGAGTTTCGCCTCGTCGAGGATCTCCCCCGCATACATGTTGACGAGCGCCGTCTCCGCGGTGGGCAGCATGAATTTGCCTTTCTTTCTGTCCTCTTCGCCGGCGATCCAGTACACTTCGTCCAAAAATTTGGGGAACTGCCCCGAACCGAACCCGCAGTTATAGCCGAGCATGTGCGGGGGCAGAATGAATTCGTAGCCGTCCTTTAAGTGTTCGGAGATGAAAAAATTCAAAAGCGCCCATTCCAGCCGCGCGCCGTCCCCGCGGTACAGCCAATACCCGCCGCCGGCGAGTTTGACCCCCCTTTCGTAATCGATCAGCCCGAGATCGGCGCATAAATCGACGTGGTTTTTCGCCTTGAAGGAAAATTCCGGTTTTTTGCCGACGACGCGGACGACCTCGTTGTTTTCCTTTTCGCCGGCGCGGAGATCGTCGTCCGGCAGATTGGGCAGAACGGAGAGAAAATCGAAGATGCGGCTTTCGAGTTCCGCGATCTCTTTATCCGATTTTTCCACCTCTTCGCCCAGCGCGCGCATCTTCACGAAGATCTCCGAAACGTCCTCCCCCGCTTTCTTCCGTTTGGGGATCTCGGCGGAAACCCTGTTCCGCTCCGCTTTCAGCCGCTCCGTTTCCGCGATGCGGGCGCGGCGCTGCGCGTCCCATGCGAGAAGTTCGGTAAAATCCACCGCGCAGCCCTTTTTCGCAAGGGCGTTTTTCACTTCTTCGGCATTCGCCTGTATCCTTTTGATATCCAGCATTTTTTCATCCGCCTTTTCGTTTCTTTACGCTGAAAATTATACTCTTTTTATCGGCAAAATGCAAGTTTTTGCGCGTACAATCGGTTTTTTCCTGCGCCCTTGCGGTTTTTTTCCGTTTTTATGTTGAAATTTAACATTTTTGTAAAATACAAACGCAAAAACAGTTGTCTTATTCACAAAAAAGTGTTAAAATAACATGGAACGTTATCCGAAAAAGGTTGAAAAAATGAAAAATTCCAGACTTGAACAGATCAAAGAGTACATCGAAAAACACGGCAAAGCCACCTACGACGAGTTGCAGGAACTCCTCCCCGACGTTTCCAACATGACGATCCGCAGGGATCTGAGCATGCTGGAAGAGGAAAACGTGGTCATCCGCGTGCGGAACGGCGCCTATTCCGTGGCGGAGATCGGCAAAAAGACCGAAGAGCAGTTCGTACAGCGCTTTTCCTTCAACGTGAACGAGAAAAAGGAGATCGCCGAAAAGACGGCGAAACTCATCGACTTCGGCGGCTGCGTGTTCATCGACAGCGGTTCGACCACCTTATATTTCGCGCGGATGCTGCCCGACGACAAATACTGCGTCATCACCAATTCCATCAACGTGGCGACGGAACTTTTGCGCAAGCACTCCCCCGAAGTGGTGCTGCTCGGCGGGGACGTTTCGAGAAACAACCTCGTTACCATCGGCGCTTCCACCATGCGTTTTTTGGACGAAATCAACATCGAAACCGCCATCATGAGCACCACGGGCTTTTCCCTCGAAGGGGGCTTTTCCTGCGGGGCGCAGCAGGAATCCGCCATCAAAAGCGCGGTCATCGCCAAGGCGAAAAAGGTCATCATGCTGCTGGACAGTTCCAAGGTCAACAAAAACATGCCGTATATTTTCACGGACCTCGAACATATAGATTATCTGGTGGTGGATAAAAACTTCCCCAAAAAGATCAAGGAAGAGTTGGAAAGCCGCAACATCAAAGTGATTTAACCGCCGTAAACGCTTGCCTTTTTTTCCGGCGGTATGGTAAAATGTTTTCCGGACGGATAAGAGCGAAAAGGTAAAAATTCATGTTCAGAAAATTACGGGCGGATATCAACGCCGCAAAACGAAACGACCCCGCCGCGCGCAGCAAATTCGAAATTTGGCTGACCTCCGCGGGCGTGCACGCCCTTTCGTGGCACCGATGGGCGAATTTTTTATACAGGATCCGTCTTAAACTTCTGGCGCGGATCACCTCCCAGTTCGCCAAATGGCTCACGGGCATCGAGATCCACCCCGCCGCGCGCATCGCCCCGGGCGTGTTCATCGACCACGGCGCGGGCGTCGTCATCGGCGAGACCGCCGTGGTGGAGGAAGGCGTGGTCATCTATCAGGGCGTAACGCTGGGCGGCACGGGCAAGGAAAAGGGCAAGCGCCACCCCACCATCAAACGGGGCGCGACCATCAGCGCGGGCGCGAAGATCCTCGGCGGGTTCACCGTGGGCGAATGCGCGAAGATCGGCGCGGGCGCGGTGGTCCTGAAAGAAGTTCCCCCCCACGCCACGGTGGTGGGCGTGCCGGGCAAAGTGGTGCGCATCAACGGGGAAAAGATCCCCGATCTCGAACAGGAAAAGAGCGACCCCGTCGCCGAAGAACTGTGCCACCTCCGCGAGAGGACGCACATCCTCGAAGAAGAACTCGCGGCGCTCAAACAACAAATCAAGGATAAATCATGAAAATCTATAACACGCTCTCCGGCAGGAAGGAGGAATTCATCCCGCTGGAAACAGGAAAAGTAAAAATGTACGCCTGCGGCATCACGGTTTCGGGCGAGGCGCACATCGGGCACGCCTATCAGGCGCTCATTTACGACATCATCCGTAAATACCTCGAAAAGAAGGGTTATGACGTAACCTACGCCCGCAACTATACCGACGTGGACGACAAGATCATCGCCCGATCCCGCGAAACGGGCATCCCCGCCGACAGGTACGCCGAAGAGATGATAAAAAACATCGATAAAGAGATGGCGCGCCTGCACGTGGGCGAACCCACGCTGTGGCTGAAAGCCACCGAAACCATCGGCGAGATCGAGGCGTTCATCGCGTCGCTCATCGACAAGGGCAACGCCTACGCAACCGAACGGGGGGACGTGTATTTTTCGGTGGAAAGTTTCCCCGCCTACGGCAAACTTTCCCACCGCAATCTGGAAGACGCCATGAACGGCGTGCGCGTGGAAAACGACGAGATGAAGAAAAACCCCCTCGACTTCGCGCTGTGGAAAGCGGCGAAGAGCGGCGAGCCCGCATGGCCGTCGCCGTGGGGGGAGGGCCGCCCCGGCTGGCACATCGAGTGCTCCGCCATGAACCGCAAGGCGTTCGGCGATCAGATCGACATCCACGGCGGCGGGCGGGACCTCATCTTCCCCCACCACGAAAACGAAATCGCCCAGACGGAGGCGCTCACCGGCAAACCCTTCGCCAAATACTGGATCCATAACGGACTGATCAAGGTGAACGGGCAGAAGATGAGCAAGTCGCTCGGCAACAGCCTCTTACTCAAGGATTTACTCGATCGATATTCGGCGGAAACCGTCAAATTCGCCCTGCTGCAGACCAACTACCGCGGGGACATCAACATCACCGATTCCCTCTTCCCCGACGCGGAAAAACACCTTGCGGATTTTTACGAAGTTTTCCGCGCGGCGGAAAAACTCGGCGCCCTTGCGGGGGAAAACCCCGCGATCGACGAAAAGTTCGACGCGGCTATGGACGACGATTTCAACACCGCCCTCGCCATAAGCGACCTGTTCGGCTGTTTCAAAGCGGCGCGGGCGAAGATCGCCGCGGGCGACAAAAGCGCGCTTGCAGACCTCAATCAAATCAAAACGACTTACGGTTTGCTCGGCTTGTTCCGCGAAGAACCTTCGGCGTTTTTGGCGGCGTACGGCGCGGCGGAAGAAGCCGTTCCCGCCGAAGTGAAAGCCGTCGCCGAAGAACGCTTTGCCGCGCGGCGCGAAAAAAACTGGGCGAAATCCGACGAACTGCGGGAAAAACTTTCCGCCATGGGCTATGCGGTGAAGGACGCGAAAGACGGCTACACCTTAACGAAAAACTGAAAGGACGTATCGAACTGACATGAAAAACATCACTTCGGAAGAACTGAGAGAAAAATTTCTGCGCTTTATGGAAAGCAAGGGGCATAAGATCATCCCCTCCGCTTCCCTCATTCCGGAAAACGACCCCACCGTGCTCTTCACCACGGCGGGCATGCACCCCCTCGTGCCCTATCTTTTAGGGCAGAAACATCCCGAGGGCACGCGGCTGACCGACGTGCAGAAATGCGTGCGCACCGGCGACATCGACGAGGTGGGGGACGATTCCCACTGCACCTTCTTCGAAATGCTCGGCAACTGGAGTCTGGGCGATTACTTTAAAAAAGAGGCGATCGCGTGGAGCTTCGAGTTCCTCACCTCCCCCGACTATCTCGGCATCGACAAAGAGCGCCTTGCCGTGAGCGTATTCGCCGGCGACGAGACCGCCCCCCGCGACGAGGAGAGCGCGCGGCTGTGGGAAGAAGCGGGCATCCCGAAAGAACGCATCTTCTTCCTCCCCCGCAAAAACAACTGGTGGGGACCTGCGGGGCTGACGGGTCCGTGCGGCCCCGATACCGAGATGTTCATCGACCGCGGGTATGAAAAATGCTCCGAAACCTGCTCCCCCGCCTGCGACTGCGGCAAATACATCGAAATCTGGAACGACGTGTTCATGCAGTATTTCAAGAACGCGGAGGGCAAATACGAGCCGCTCAAACAGAAAAACGTGGATACGGGCATGGGGCTCGACAGAACGCTTTGCATCCTCAACGGCGTGAAATCGGTTTACGATACCGATCTTTTCGAGGGCGCGAAGGCGGAGATCGAAACGCTTACCGGCAAAAGTTACAACGAAAGCGACGAAGTGCGCCGCGCCTTCCGCATCATCTTGGACCACGTGCGCACCGCCACCTTTATGCTGGGCGATACGAAGGGCGTAACCCCCTCCAACGTCGATCAGGGGTACGTGCTGCGCCGCATCATCAGAAGAGCCGTGCGTTTCGGCAGGAACATCGATCTGCCGCAGGGCGCGCTCGGCAAGATCGCCCTGCGTTTTATCGGGAAATACAGCCCCGTCTACCCCGAACTGGAAGAAAACCGCGAACGCATCCTCGCCGAACTCGACAAGGAAGAACAGAAATTTTCCAAAGCGCTCGTCGGCGGGCTGAAGGAATTTGAAAAGGTCGTTTCCCGCCTCGACGGCGACGTCATCGACGGCAGGACGGCGTTCCGCCTGTACGACACCTTCGGTTTCCCCGTGGAGATCACCAAGGAACTCGCGGCGGAAAAAGGCATCAAAATCGACGAAAAGGGCTTTGAAGCCGCGCTCAACGAGCACCAGCAGAATTCCAAAGCGGGCAGCGAACAGCGCTTTAAGTGCGGGCTTGCCGACACCGAGGCGCAGACCGTAAACCTGCACACGGCGACCCACCTGCTGCACGCCGCCCTCAAAAAAGTGCTTTCCGAGGAAGTCAGCCAGCGCGGTTCCAACATCACGGCGGAACGGCTGCGTTTCGATTTCAACTTCCCCCGCCCCATGACCAAGGAGGAGATTGCGGAAGTGGAAAAGCTGGTGAACGATGCCATCGCCGCCAAAGTGGACGTTACCTGCGAGGAAATGACGGTGGAAGAGGCCAAAGCGCAGGGCGCGGTGGGATTGTTCGATTCCAAATACGGCGACAGGGTGAAGGTATATACCATCGGCAGTTACAGCAAAGAAATCTGCGGCGGCCCGCACGCGAAGAACACGGGGGATCTGGGCACGTTCGTCATCACGAAAGAGCAAAGCTCCTCGAGCGGCGTGCGCCGCATCAAGGCGGAACTCCGCTGAAAATTTTAATAGATCCCGGCCGGCGGGAACAACACAGAACGCCGCCCCGCCGAAATCGGCGGGGCGGCGGCTCTTTTAAATAAATTTTTTGTTGTGTTCCGTCACCAACTGATGAAATTTTCTTATCTTTT
>CALVUL010000013.1 GCA_944363555.1 uncultured Clostridia bacterium | reverse complement strand
AATCGCTTTACCGTATTTTATTTTTCGACTTCGGCAAGATAGCCGCGCACGTTTTTCAACCCGATGCGGAGCGCCTGCTCGCAATCCTCCATCCCTTCAAACTCCAAACTGACGACGCCGTCGTATCCCCCCCTCTTCAAGGCTTTCAGACATTTGAGGACGGGTACGTTTCCGTGCCCTACGATCGTGCCCCTCAGATAATTGCCCGCGCGGGAAAGAAAGAATCCTTCGCCCGGGTCGGCGGCGTTGCCGTCCTTCACGATAAAATCCTTCGCATGCACGTAAAAAGCGTAGGGAGCGGCTTTCCCGCAGGAAATTTCCGGCTGTTCGTCGGCGCAGAGAAAATTGCCCATATCGCACAGCCAGCCGAAATTGCGATGCCCCACGGCGTTGATCAGCCGTTCCACGCGGTCGGCGTCCTGCAGAAAGTACCCGTGGTTTTCCACCATCGTTTTAACGCCCGCCGCCGCGGCGTATTCGGCGACTTCGCGGATGGCTCCCGCGAGTTCGGCAAGCACGTCGCCGAGCCCGCGCGGCGCTTCGGGGGTGGTATAAGACGCGTCATGCCGCATGACGGGCGCGCCGAGAATACGCGCGATATCCGCCTTTTTCTTCACGCGGGCGATCTCCTCTTTCCTGTCGTTTTTCAGAAAGTCCGCGCCGACGGTGTAACTCGAAACCGGCAGACGGCAGCGGTCGCATTCTTCTTTGATCTTCGCGGCGTATTCCGCCTCGCTCACCCCTTCGGGAGGCGTGAGATCGGTAAACTCGACGGCGTCGAACCCGATTTCTTTCGCCTTTGCGGCGACGTCGAACTGCGTCATTTTGCCCTGATTGATATATTGCGAAAAACTGTAAGACGATACGGAAACTTTCATCATGTCGTTCTCCCCTTGCGGCGCCCCGCGGGCGCGCAGACCGTTTTTTTACAGTATATCAGAAGGAAAAGTAAAAGTCAATCGCAATCGGAAAAAATCCGCGCGCTTATTTTTTCGGACCGCGGCGTCCGCATATCCGCTTTTCCGGTACGACCGCCGCGCGGAGAATTTGTAAATTTTTCGCTTTTTTTTGTAAAAAACGGTTTTTTCTCCCGATTTTCTTTGCGAAAGACGGCGAAATATGGTATACTGCTTTTGACTGCGCGCCTCGCGCCGGAAAAACATATTCGAAAAGGAACGAAAATGGATACATTCAACATGATTTTGTCGCTGCTCGGCGGGCTGGCGCTCTTCCTTTACGGGATGAACATGATGAGCACCAACCTCGAAGCCGTCGCGGGCAACCGGATGAAAAAGCTCATCGACAAACTGACGACGAACCCCATCCTCGGTGTGCTCGTGGGCACGGCGATCACCGCCGTCATCCAATCCTCTTCGGCGACCACCGTAATGGTTGTCGGGTTCGTCAACTCCAAACTGATGGACTTGAAACAGGCGGTATGGATCATCATGGGCGCCAACATCGGCACGACGGTTACGGGGCTCCTTGTGGCGCTGGACATCGGGATGATCGCCCCGCTCATCGCCTTTATCGGCATCGCGCTGATCATCTTTTTCAAAAACAAAACGGTGCGCTATATCGGCAGCATCGTCGCGGGGCTGGGCATCCTCTTTATCGGCATGAACATGATGAGCGACGCGATGACGCCCCTCCGCGAAAACGAAGCGTTCATCAATGTGATGACGCAGTTTTCCAACCCCCTGCTCGGCATCCTCGCCGGCGCGGTGTTCACGGCGATCATCCAATCCTCTTCCGCATCCGTCGGGATCCTGCAGACCCTCGCCATGAGCGGCATCATCGGGCTCGGCGACGCCGTTTACGTGCTCTTCGGCATGAATATCGGCACCTGCATCACCGCGGTGCTCGCCGCCATCGGCGCCAACCGCAACGCCAAGCGCACCACCATCGTGCACCTTTCGTTCAACATCATAGGGACGATCATCTTCACGATCATCTGCCTCGTAACCCCCTTCACGAGCTGGATCGAAGGCTGGTTCCCGTCTTCCCCCGCGGGGCAGATCGCGGCGACGCATACGACCTTCAACATCGTAACCACCCTTCTTTTACTGCCGTTCGGCAGCCTGCTCGCCAAATTCGCCACGCTCGTTCTGCCGGATTCCAAACGGGACCGCAGAAAGAGCGCTGCCGACAAATGGTTTGAAGAAATCGCCAACGCCCAGCACGTGCTCGGTTCTTCCGCCGTCGCCATAGAAAGCATTCAAAACGACATCCGCAAGATGTTCGCACTCGCGCGCGAAAACGTCGCCACGGGTTTCGAAGCGCTCATCGAATTGCGCCCCGAAATGACGAACACGATGGAGCGCAAGGAAGACCTTATCGATAAATACAATTACGAAATTTCTCAGAAAATTTCCAAAATGCTCACCGTGGAACTTTCCGATTCCGCGTCGATGCAGCTCAACCGCATGTTCCGCGTGATCGGCAACATCGAACGCATCGGCGATCACGCCGTCAACTTCGCGGACTATTCGCGCATCCTTTCCGAACGCGGCATCCCCTTTTCGGAAACGACCGTACAGGAGATCGCGGCGATGCGCGATTCCTGCCTGAAAGCCGTGGACATGCTCGCCGACCCCGCCGCGGAAAACGTGGAGGACATGCTCGCCGCGACCTACGAATACGAGGAGGAAAACGACAACGCCGTGCGCACGGCGCGAAATTCCGCCATGCAGCGCGTGAGAGACGGCGGCGAAGATATGGAATGCGCCGTTCTCTATTCGGAATATCTTTCCGATTACGAGCGCATCGGCGACCATCTGCTCAACATCGCGCAGGAATACGCCTCGAAGCCGCAGTCGAAACGACCGGACGGCGTTACCGCGGCGACCATCGTATAAACGAAACGCATTGCCCGTAAAGGACCGGCTGCAGCCGGTCCTTTCTTTTTTCCCCGACGCCGCGGGGACATAAAAAGAAATTTCTTGACAAACGCAGTTCTTCCCTATATAATTGAAAAGTGAAAAAACCTTATACGGGGGAAACCGAAAGATGAAAGAATACGCAACGTACACCGATATGCCCGACAGGGTCGCCGCAGCCTTCCTTCCGGCGAAAGCGCGCCTCCGCGGCTATGCGGAAACGATGATCCGTTTTCCGGAGGAAAAACAACTGCTCGACGACGGGCTGTGGGCTTTGTTCGTCGATCAGTTCCGCCTTCATTCCGACGCCGCCACCAACGGCTGGCGGGGCGAATTCTGGGGAAAAATGATGCGCGGCGGCTGCATGACGTACGCCGTAACCGGCAACGTAAAACTCTATAACGCCCTGCTCAAAACGGTGAAAGACCTCCTTTCCGCGCAGGACGAGGCGGGGCGCATATCCACCTATACCGCGGATCACGAATTCTGCGGCTGGGATATGTGGTGCAGAAAATACGTCATGCTGGGGCTGGAATATTTTTACGACATCTGCAAAAACAAGGCGCTGAAACGAAAGATCGTGAACGCGCTGCGCAAACACGCCGATTACATCGTCAAACGCGTCGGCAACGGGAAAAACAAGATCCCCGTTACGGAAACTTCCGATTTCTGGGGCGGGATGAATTCCTGTTCCGTTTTGGAACCCTTCGTCAAATTGTATAACCTGACGCAAATCCCGAAATATCTGAATTTCGCAAAGTACATCGTAAAGACGGGATTTTGCAGGGATTTCAACGTATGGAAAGCCGCGTTGGAGAAAAAGCCCCCCTATACCTACCCTCACCCCAAGGCTTACGAAATGATGAGCTGTTTTGAAGGGCTGCTGGAATATTACCTCGTGACCAAGGAGGAAAAATACTTAAACGCCGTTGTGGAATTCGGCGATCTGGTCAACGACACGGACATCACGATCATCGGCTGCGCCGGCTGTACGGACGAGATGTTCGACCATGCCGCGCTGCGGCAGACGGAGCGCGTGGACACCCACATGCAGGAGACCTGCGTTACCGTAACGTGGATGAAGTTCAATTACCGCCTGCTGCTGCTCACCGGAGAGAGCCGCTATGCCGACCGCATCGAACGCGCCGCCTTCAACGCCCTCGCCGGCGCGATGAATACGCGCAACCAGACGATGGAAAGAACGGAGGCGCACGCATGGTGGGCGGGCGAACACGTTCTCGACAAACACGAGCCCTATCCTTTCGACAGTTACAGCCCGCTGACCGTGAATCGCAGAGGGCGGTGCGTGGGCGGCTATATGCGCATGCAGAACGATCGTTCTTACGGCTGCTGCGCCTGCATCGGCAGCGCGGGGACCGCCGTTACGGGGCTGTATGCCGTGTTGGAGAACGAAAAAGGCGTGTATATCAACCTCTATAATACGTCTTCCTTTACCGCCCGCGCGGGCGAAAAGGAGATCAAAGGGGAAATTTCCGCCAACCTTTATCGTTCGGGAACCGTAAAGATCAAAATCAGGGGCGAAGGGAAATTCGTCCTCGGTCTGCGCATTCCGGAATGGAGCAAAAAATTCGAAATCCGCGTGGACGGCGAAAAAGCCGAAGTCCCCGCGGAACGGGGATACGCCCTCCTCGAACGGGAATGGAAGGAAAACGTCGTTACCGTGAAACTCGATACGGCGGTGAAACTGCACGAACTGAACGACAAAGTCGCCCTCACGAAGGGCCCCTTCGTGCTCGCGCGCGACTCGGCGTTTTTCGGCGATATTGCCGCACCGGTGGACATCGCGGCGAACGCGAAAAACGAAGTGGCGGCGGAACCGGTACAGAACGTGGTTTTCCCCGCCAACATCACGCTGCGCATCCCCACCGCGAACGGGCACATCACCGTGTGCGATTATGCCGAAGCGGGAAAAAACTACGACGACGAAGTTTGCGACATCACCGTGTGGATGACGAAAAAATAAACGTCGCTTCGGCCGGCCCGCCCGCAGAAAGCGGGCGGATTACGTTTTTTCGCGGGAAAAAACTACGATGACGAAGTTTGCGACATCACCGTGTGGATGACGAAAAAATAAATACGATCCTTTAAAAACGCGCCGCCCGCTCCCGATACGGGAGCGGGCGGCGCGCCTGTTTTAAAGTTTTTCTTTTAATCGAGCCGTAAAAAGGAGATCGTCTCCCCCGCCAGCGTTTTCAAAGCGAGCGCGCCGTTGTCTTCCAGCGTAAGGTAACTCGCCGGCGTGCCGTTTTTGGGCAGGGAAACGGATCCCGTATTCGCATACGCGATGTCTCCCTCCTTTTCGATAAACCCCGTGTGGAAATGCCCGTAGATCACCGCGTCAAACTTGGTTTTCGGCGGGCAGTCTTTGTTGTATTTATGCCCGTGCGTTAAAAAAACGCAGCTTTTCCCGACGCCGAGCGCCATATTTTCCGCGAAATCGAAATCGGAGACGAGGGTATCGACCTCCGAATCGCAGTTGCCTTTCAGCACGACGAGTTTATCCGTCATGCCGTTCAGAAGTTCCGCCACGCCTTTGGGGTCGTATCCTTCCGGCAAGGGGTTGCGCGGGCCGTGGTAATAAATATCGCCGAGAAGGATCAGCAGATCCGCCCCTTCCCTTTCAAACGCCGCGAGCAGTTTTTCGGTAAAATAACGCGATCCGTGCACATCGGACGCGATGAGATATTTCATAATGGTTCCTCCGTCAGATCCGCGATGACTTCCGCCGCGATGATCAGCCCCATCGCCGCGGGCATATATGCCACCGACTTCGGCGTGCGCTGCGTATCCGTAGAGACGGGCTGCTGAACGGAATACACGCATTTTACGCCCTTTTCTATCCCGCGGCGGCGCAGTTCGCGCCGCACCGCCCGCGCCAGCGGGCATACGGTCGTTTCCGAAATATCCCCCGTGCGGAAGGAAAAAGGATCGGTCTTGTTCCCCGCGCCCATCGCGGAGACGATCGGTATCTTTTTCCCGACGCAGCGGGAAATGAGTTCGGTTTTCGCCGCCACGGTATCCACCGCGTCCACGACGTAATCGTACGCGGAAAGATCCACCGCGTCGGCGTTTTCCGGCAGATAAAAGAGCACGCGGGCTTTGACGTCGATCGCGGGGTCGATGTCCTTGATCCGCCGCGCCGTCGCCTCCGCCTTATACGCGCCCAGCGTGGAATGGAGCGCGACGATCTGCCTGTTCAGGTTGGTGAGCTGCACCGTATCGCCGTCGAAAAGGTCGATCGCCCCCACGCCGCTCCGCGCCAAGGTTTCGGCAACGTAGCCGCCCACGCCCCCCACGCCGAAGAGCGCGACTTTCGCGCGGTGCAGCTTTTCCACCGCCGCTTTGCCGAGCAGCCCTTCCGTGCGGGCGTACTGCGATTCGCCCCCGCTCATAACAATTCGATGCCCGCCGCGGCGCAGCGCGCGTATTCCTCGTCCGTCCACACGGACGCCTGCACCTCGCCGATGTGCGCCTTTTTCAATAAATACATGCACAGCCGCGACTGACCGATCCCTCCGCCGACGGTGAGAGGCAGTTCGCCGCTCACGATCCCCTTGCAGAAGGGGTTTTGCAGTTTATAAAGTTCCCCGCGCTTTTCCAGCTGCGCTTTCAGGCTCGTTTCGTCCACGCGGATGCCCATCGAGGAAATTTCGTACGCCTTGTCGAACATCTCGTTGTAAAGGAGTATATCCCCGTTGAGATTCCAGTCGTCGTAATCCGCCGCCCTGCCGTCGTGCGGCATGCCGTCGGCAAGATCCCAGCCGATCCCGATTAAAAACACCGCTTTCTTTTCGCGGACGATCCTGTCCTCCCGCTCCTTCCTCGTCAGCGACGGATAGAGTTCTTCCAGTTCCCGCGCCGTGATGAAGAATATCTCCCGAGGCATGTCGCGGCGCAGCGCGGGGTATCTTTTCCCCACCAGCGCGGCGACGTCTTTCAGCGCGCGGTATATCTTTTTCACCGTCTGTTTGAGATAATCGAGCGTGCGCTCTTCCCTTTTCAGGATCCTTTCCCAATCCCACTGATCGACGTATACGGAGTGGATATAATCCACGTCCTCGTCGCGGCGGATGGCGTTCATGTCGGTATACAGCCCCGTTTCTTCCGGAAAGCCGTATTTTTTCAGCGCGGCGCGCTTCCATTTGGCGAGGGACTGCACGATCTCCGCCTCCCTGCCGACGGCTTTGATCTCGAATTTCACCGTCCTTTCATAGCCGTTGAGATTGTCGTTCAGCCCCGATTCCGGCAGCACGAACAGCGGCGCGGAGACCCGCGTCAAATCGAGCGCTTCGGCGAGCGCCCGCTCGAAAGCGTCCTTGACGAACTTGATGGCGACTTCCGTTTCCACCAGCGATAACAGCGATTGATAGCCCTTCATTGTCTGTTCCTTTTATCCGTAAGCTCGAAACTCAGCGCGAGCAGTTTTTCGATCTCTTCGTCGCTCACGTCGCCGTCGAGCAACACGCTGATCCAGTGCGTTTTGTTCATGTGATATGCCGGAAGAACGCCCGCGTAATTTTCCCTTAAGATCGCGCCGAGTTCCGGCGGAACTTTGATGTTGAGAACGCGCGTATATCCCGCGCCTTCCCTGCCGCAGTAACCGTTCGGCGCGTCGAGAAGGATACCGAACCACCGTTTGGTATCCTTATGGCGCAGCACTGCCGTTTCAAAATCCTCTTTGAAAGGATAATCGTAACACGCCCCCGCCTTCGCGGCGACGAAGGCGAGCAATTTTTCTTCCGACATCAGAACTTAAAGGTGTTTTTGTAAAGCGGGTGCTTTTCGATGAGCGCTTTCACGCCCGCTCTGACCCGATCGAAGGCGCCTTCCCTGTTGCGGATCATATCCGTGATGAGGTCGGCAACCGTTTCGCAGTCCTCTTCCTTAAAGCCGCGGGTCGTTACGCTGGGCGTGCCGATGCGCACGCCGCTGGTGACGAACGGGCTCTGCTTATCGAAGGGGATGGCGTTCTTGTTGACGGTGATGTTGACTTCGTCAAGCATCTTTTCGAGTTCTTTGCCCGTAATGCCCGCGTCGGTCAGATCGAGCAGCATCAGGTGGTTGTCCGTGCCGCCGCTCACCAGTTTCACGCCGTTTTTCAAAAAGCGCTCGCTCATCGCCTTCGCGTTGGCGACGACTTGCTTCTGATATTCCCTGAACTCCGGTTTCAGCGCCTCGCCCAGCGCCACCGCCTTGCCGGCGATAACGTGCATCAGCGGGCCGCCCTGCGTGCCGGGGAACACGGCTTTGTCGATGAGTTTGGCGTACTGTTCCTTGCACATGATCATGCCGCCCCGCGGTCCGCGCAGCGTCTTGTGCGTGGTGGTGGTAACGAAATCGGCATACGGCACCGGACTGGGGTGCAGCCCCGCGGCGACGAGCCCCGCGATGTGGGCGATATCCACCATCATATACGCGCCGACTTTGTCGCAGATCTCTCGGATGCGCTTGAAATCGATGATCCGCGGATAGGCGCTCGCCCCCGCGACGACGATCTGCGGCCTGACTTCTTCCGCCTGCCTTTCGAACGCGTCGTAATCGATGACCTGCAGATCCTCGGAAACGGTATAGCCCACCGCGTTGAAATATTTACCCGACACGTTGACGGGGCTGCCGTGCGTGAGATGCCCGCCGTGTGCCAGACTCATCCCCAAAATGGTGTCGCCGGGCTTTAAGACGGCGAAGTACACCGCGAAGTTCGCATTGGCGCCGCTGTGCGGCTGCACGTTGACGTGATCGCAGCCGAAAATCTTCTTGGCGCGCTCGATGGCGAGGTTTTCCGCCATGTCGACGAACTGGCAGCCGCCGTAATAGCGGTGCGCGGGATAGCCTTCGGCATATTTGTTGGTCAGATGGCTGCCCACCGCAGACATCACCTCTTCGCTGACGAAATTCTCGCTGGCGATGAGTTCGATGTTGTTCTGCTGCCGCCTGAGTTCGAGTTCCATCCCCTCGAAAAGTTCGGGATCTTTTGCTTTCAAATTGGTAAAATCGATCATTTTTTCCTTTCGTTCCTTTTTCTGTATTTGCCGCTTTTCAAGCGGCGGCGCATTATACGTGTTTCAAAACCATTTCGGAAAGTTTCGCCTTGGAAGTAAGCCCCACGCTCTTTTCCACGGCCTGCCCGTCTTTGAACACCATCAGCGTGGGGATGGAGGCGATCTTGTACTTGTAGGCGAGTTTTTCGTTTTCGTCCACGTCCACTTTGATCACGCGCGCCTTTCCCTGCGCCTCCTTGGCGAATTCCTCCAAAACGGGCGCCTGCATCCGGCAGGGACCGCACCACGTTGCCCAAAAATCCACCACGACGGGTTGATCGCCGGCAAGAGCGGAAGCAAATTCCTCTTCGCCGATGATTTCGTCAATCAGTTCGCTCATTTTCTTCTTCTCCTTTTTCCTGTTCTTTTTCGATGATTTTAATAATCGCCGGACAAAAGCCCCTCACCCGCGCAAGCCCTTTATCGATAAACGCCAGCGCGAGAAACCACAGCGCGATCGTCCCGACGCATATTAACAGTATGATAAGTTCCTCCACGTCGCATGCATAGCAAACGCCGATCTCCGCCGCGAGGAGGATGAGCGGCGCCAAAAACACCAGCAGCGAGGACAAAAGCGACGCGTTTTTTTCGGTGCTGACGAGAACGGTGTCGCCCACGCGGGCGTTCAGGGCGTTATCCGCCTTGAACTCGACGCTCGCCGCGCCCTTCTTCATGCCGCACATGCCGCATTTCGCGCATTCTTCCCTGCGCTCCACGCGGACGACGGCGTGATCTTTTTGTATCTTGACGACCTGTCCGCATTCCGTCATGGCAAAAACTCTTCCCCGATCCGATCCAAAGCGATTTTCCGCTTTTCGCCGTCGCGCATCCGCTTGACTTCCGCCTCGCCCGCGTCAAGTTCGTTTTCGCCCAGCACGATCACGTTTTCCGCGCCGATCTTATCGGCGTATTTCATCTGCGCTTTCAGACTTCTGCCCGCATGGTCGGTTTCCGCCGATACGCCCTTTTTCCGCAACGCGTACGCCAAGGAAAACGCCTTCTCGTACGCCCGTTCGCCCATGGGCGCGATATAGAGGGCGACGGACCTCGCCGGCGGAACGGCGGCGCCGAGATTTTCCATCAGCAAAAGCAGCCTTTCCAACCCCAAGCCGAACCCCGCGCCGCACAGCGCCGGACCGCCCATCGATTCCACCAACCCGTCGTAACGCCCGCCGCCGCATACCGTTCCCTGCGCGCCGATGGCCGAGGAAACGAACTCGAATACCGTTTTGGTATAGTAATCCAGCCCGCGCACGATGTCGGGGTCGATGTTATATTCCACGCCGCACGCCGAAAGCAGGCTTTTCACCTTTTCGAAATGCGCTTTGCAGTCCTCGCAGAGATAATCGAGGATGCGCGGCGCGTCCGCCGTAACCTTTTTGCAGTTTTCGTCCTTGCAATCGAGCACGCGGAGGGGGTTTTTCTCCGCCCGTTCGCGGCACAGCGGGCAAAGTTCGCCCTCGCGCGATTGCAGATATTCCCGCAGCGCGGCGTTATATTCCGCGCGGCAGGTTTTGCAGCCGATGCTGTTGATGTTGAGGGAAAGACCGGTTACGCCCACCCGTTCGAGAAACGTTTTGGCGAGCAGGATGACTTCCGCGTCGGTATCCGCGCCCTCGCCCCCGAAGATCTCCACGCCGAACTGGTGGAATTCCCGAAGCCGCCCCGCCTGCGGCCGCTCGTAGCGGAAACAGGGGGTGATATAATACAGTTTCAGCGGCAGCGTTTCGTTGAACAGCCCGTTTTCGATGAGGGACCGCACCACCGCCGAAGTGCCTTCCGGTTTCAGCGTAACGCTGCGCCCCCCCTTGTCGAGGAACGTGTACATTTCCTTGTTGACGATGTCGGTCGTGTCCCCCACGCCGCGGGCGAACACTTCCGTATGCTCGAACACGGGGGTGCGGATCTCCTTCACGTTGAATTCTTCCGCCGTCCTTCGGGCGGTCTCCTCGACGAAGCGCCACCTGAACGCCTCCTTCGGCAGGATGTCCTTCGTACCCTTGGGTATGTTGATCATAAAACCCTTCCTTATAAGATGAATTTCTTGAAGTCTTTCTGCTTTTCCGCCTCGCCCAGCCGCCCGACGACGTAGTTTTTATCGACGACCACCTCTGTTTCGGGGGTTTTGTCGCAGGCGTTGAAGGAAATATCCTCGATGAGCCGCTCCATAACGGTGTGCAGCCTTCTCGCGCCGATATCCTCGCTCGTCGCGTTCATGTTTTCGGCGACGGCGGCGATCTCCTCGATGGCGTCCTCGGTGAATTTCAGGTCGATATGATCCACGCCGAGCAGCGTGGCGTATTGCAGCGTGATGGCGTTCTGCGGCGTGGTCAGAATGTCGATGAAATCCTTTTTCGTCAGCGAATTGAGTTCCACCAGAATGGGGAAACGCCCCTGCAGTTCGGGGATCAGGTCGCTGACCTTGGAAACGTGGAACGCCCCCGCCGCGATAAAGAGGATGAAATCGGTCTTGACCGCGCCGTATTTGGTCATCACGGTGGACCCTTCCACGATGGGAAGGATGTCGCGCTGCACCCCTTCGCGGGAAACGTCCGCCCCGCCCGTTTTTCCCTTTGCGGCGATCTTATCGATCTCGTCGATGAAGATAATGCCTTCCTGTTCGGCGCGGCGCACCGCCTCGGTGATGACGGCGTCGTTGTCGATGAGTTTATCGCTCTCTTCCGCGACGATCATCTTGCGCGCCTCTTTCAAAGAAAGGCGGCGTTTTTTTCTCTTCTTGGGCAGAAAATCCCCGAAGATGCTGCCGATGTTGATTTCCGTGCCGCTGCCGGGAACGAGTTCCATGGATTTTGGCGCGTCGTTCACTTCGATCTCCACCGTTTCGTTGTCGAAATAGCCCTTGCGGTACTTATCGGTAATTTCCGCGAGGAACACCTCCTCCGCCATTTCGCCCTTTTCGGTCTTTCGGTTTTCCGCCACGATCTTCACGAGGCGGTTTTCCGCCACCTGTTCCGCCTTGCTCTGCACTTTGGCGAACTGCTCTTCCTTGACGAGGCGCACGCTGCATTCCACAAGGTCGCGGATCATCGACTCCACGTCCCTGCCGACATAGCCGACTTCGGTGTATTTCGTCGCCTCCACCTTGATGAACGGCGCGCCCACGAGTTTGGCAAGCCGCCGCGCGATCTCCGTTTTGCCGACGCCCGTCGGTCCCTTCATGATGATGTTTTTCGGCGTGATCTCCTCTCTGAGTTCCGCCGGCAGGCAGCTCCTTCTGTAACGGTTCCGCAAAGCGATCGCCACCGCTTTTTTCGCTTCCGCCTGCCCGATGATGTATTTATCGAGTTCGAGTACGATTTCTTTGGGCGATAAATTCATGATTTCCTCCTTTACACCGTTTCGCAGGTGATGTGATCGTTGGTGAATACGCAGATCTCGCTGGCGATGATCAGCGCTTTTTTCGCAACCGTTTCCGCGTCGTAATCGGTTTCCTGCACCAGCGCGCGCGCCGCCGCGAGGGCGTAGTTTCCGCCGCTGCCGATGGCGCATACGCCGCCGTCCGGCTCGATGACCTCGCCGGAACCCGAAACGATGAGAAGGGTGTTTTCGTCGGCGGCGATCATCATCGCCTCCAGACGCCGCGCCACCTTGTCGTTGCGCCAAAGTTCGGCAAGTTCCACCGCGCTGCGCAGAAGATTGCCGGAATATTTATTGAGCATTTCCTCGAAACGCTCGCTCAGCGTGAAGGCGTCCGCCACGCTGCCGGCAAAGCCGAAGATCACCCTGCCGTTGTAGATGCGCCGCACCTTGACGGCGTTGTTTTTGAAGATGACCGATTCCGATAAAGTAACCTGCCCGTCCCCCGCGATGGCGGTTTTTCCGTTTTTCCTGACGGCGCAGATGGTCGTCCCCTTAAATTCGTTATTCATAAGCGATACTCCTTTTTGATGTTGTCGATGGTTTCCAAAGCGCGCTCCGCATACGCTCTGCGCTTTGCCGCCTTATCCCGATGTTCGCCGCAAAGCGGCTCCAAAACGCCGTAATTGGCGTTCATCGGCTGAAAATCTTCCGCCGCCGTCGCAACGTAATGCGCCAGCGCGCCCGTAACCGTTTTGCGCGTGAAATCCACGCTTTCTTTCCCTTCGAGCCTTCTTATCGCGTTGATCGCCGCAACGAGGCCGGACGCCGCGCTTTCCACATACCCTTCCACGCCGGTAATCTGCCCCGCGAAAAAGATGTCGGGATCGCTTTTCAGCGCGAAATCCATGCCGAGAACTTTCGGCGAATCGATATAGGTGTTCCTGTGCATCACGCCGTAGCGGAGAAATTCCGCGTTTTTCAGCGCGGGGATCATGGAAAAAACCCGCTTTTGTTCCCCCCACTTCAAATTGGTCTGACAGCCGACGAGGTTGTACATCGTGCCGTCCTCGTCCTCCCGCCGAAGTTGCAGACAGGCGTAGCCCCGCCTGTTCGTGCGCGGATCGTACAGCCCCACGGGTTTCAGAGTGCCGAAACGCAGCGTATCGATCCCCCGCGCCGCCATCACCTCCACGGGCATGCAGCCTTCGAACACGGCGGCGTTTTCAAAATCCTTCCGCTCCGCCCGCTCCGCAGAAAGCAGCGCGGCGACGAACGCTTCGTATGTCGCCTTGTCCATGGGGCAGTTGATGTGATCGCCGCTTCCTTTGCCGTAGCGGTCGCCGAAAAAAGCATGCTCCATATCGACGGATTCCGCCGCCACGATGGGCGACGTCGCGTCGAAAAAATATAAATGTTCGCCCGTGAGCGCTTTGATCTCCTCTTCCAGCGCGGGCGTGGTGAGCGGACCGGTGGCGACGATCGTTACGCCGCCGAAACCGAGTTTTTTCACTTCCCCGCACACGGTTTCGATATTTTCCCGCCCGCGGATCTCCCCCGTGATCGCGGCGGAGAAACGCTCGCGGTCTACGGCGAGGGCGTTCCCCGCCGGCACGCGGCAGCCGTCCGCCGCGGCGATGACGAATGAACCCAGCGCGCGCATTTCCTCTTTCAGAAGCCCGCAGGCGTTGGAAAGATAATCGTTGCTTTTCAAAGAATTGCTGCACACGAGTTCCGCGAACTTTTCGCTGCGGTGCGCGGGCGTTTTTTCTTTCGGCTTGATGTCGTGCAGCACGACTTTCACCCCGTGCGAAGAAAGATACAGCGCCGCCTCCGCGCCGGCAAGCCCGCCGCCGACGACGTTAACCGTTTTCATCGCCGCCGGTCTCTTCCTCTTTGTAGCCGCATTTTTTATCCGAACACTTTACGCCG
The DNA here is from genome assembly GCA_944363555.1 of uncultured Clostridia bacterium. Lineage (GTDB taxonomy): Bacteria > Bacillota > Clostridia > Christensenellales > Borkfalkiaceae > UMGS775. The sequence goes on along the minus strand of CALVUL010000013.1, from coordinate 623 downwards.
CGCTCGGTTTTTACGAGATATTTGCCGCACTTGGGGCATTTTTCGCCGGTGGGCATATCCCAGCTCATAAACTTGCATTCGGGGTACGCCGAACAGCCGTAAAACACCTTGCCGTAGCGGGAAAGCATCTTCTTCGTCGGCTTGCCGCACACGGGGCAAACCCCCGCCGTTTCCGCCTGCGAAACGGTATTGCCGCATTCGGGGCAGGAAAGATATTTGCCGAACTGCCCCTGCTTTTCCACCATCCGTTCGCCGCACTTGGGGCATTTTTCTTCCGTTTTCACCTCGTTGAGGGCGCGGGTATTTTTGCACTTGGGATAATTGGAACAGGCGAGGAATTTACCGTATTTCCCTTCCCGCTCCACCATCGCGCCGCCGCATTTGTCGCAGATCTGATCGGTGGGGATGACGACTTTTTCGTTGACGGGGCGGATATTCTTGCATTCGGGATAATTCGAGCAGGCGTAATAATTGCCGAACTTGCCGCTGTTGATCGTCATCGGCGCGCCGCACTTATCGCACATCACGTCGGTAAGTTTGCTCTTTTTCACCATCTTTTCGAACGGGCGGTAAAAATCGGCGATGAGTTTATGCCAGTCCTTCCCGCCTTCCCCGATGTCGTC
>CALVUL010000012.1 GCA_944363555.1 uncultured Clostridia bacterium | reverse complement strand
CCCAACGCCTGCACGGTGCAGTTTGCAAAATTGAGTTTCACGTCGCGGAAGGGTTGCTGCGCGCTGCCGTTCGTGCCGAACGCCTGCCCCGCGAGTCCGCCCGCGACAACATCCCCCACCGCGGTGGAACCCGCCTCGCGCCGCGCGGCGACGCTGCCGTTGCGGATATTGATATTGAGGTGGTTGATAAAGTAATCTTCCGGCAGGCGGCTGGAATAGAATCCCGCGACAACGTCGTTCAAAGATTCGGCGCTTTGGTCGATTTTTCTCGTCAGCGAGGTCTGCACCGCCTCGATCTCCGCGGACGCCGTTTCGCTTGTCAGGTTGAAAGTATACACGGCGCTGTCGCCGGTATTCGGGCGCAGGCGGAAAGCGCCGTATCCGAACAGCCCGCCCGCGTAAGCGGGGCCGTAACCGTTCTGCACGGAACTTACCGAAATGCCGCACTCGAAAACCGTCGTTCCCTCGGCGGTAACGGCGTTTTCATTGGGTCTGTAATCGATCCCCGCGCCCGCGCTGCCGTTATCGTAAATATATCCGATCAATCCGCCGGCAAAAGTTATGCCGTTGCTGTCAGCGGCGCGCGTGCCCGACTGCACGCTCAGCGGCAGCGCGCTGCCGACGGGCGTAAAGCGGATGCCGGAAAGGGTGATCTTTTCTTCGTTTTCGTTTGCGATCTCGTTGTACAGGATGCCGACAAGCCCGCCGGAAACCGCCGCGCCGTAATCGGTACGTTCAAAAAAGCCTGCGGGGTCGATATTCTTTACGCCGCCCGCGTTCGCGTGATTGGTTTCCGCGGAGATCACCGCGCCGTTCGTGCGCAGGTCGATCTCGGAAATTTCCATCGCCGCGCGCGTGCCGCTGTCCTCGTATACGGGCGTATTGCTGCCCGGGAGATAGGCAATGGCGGCGACGCCGCCGGCAACGGCGTCCCCTTTCGTCTGCGCGTTGGCGATCAGATTGGTATGGTCGAGCAGCGCGCTGTAAGAATGCACGTATGCATTCTGTAAAATACCGGCGAAACTGCCGACCATCGCCGCGGCGTTCTCCCCGTCCGTGATCGCTTCCACGGTAGCGTAAGTGCCGTCGTAAAAGGCGTTGCTCCAACTTTCCGCGTTTGCCGAAGAAAAGCCGAAAATGCCGCCGGCGTAGATAGAAGCGTCCTTTGACGTTGCGGAAATGGATACGGAAGAAGAAATATCGTCCAGCACCACGCGCTCGCCGATCATGCCGACAAGCCCGCCCGCGTAAATGCGCATCGGCACGCCGTTGTTATCGGCAAGCGCCGCTTTGGACGTAACCGCGATACTGCCGCGCACGTTTGCGCCGCGGATCAGGCTTGCGTTTACGCCGTTCCCCGCCGCGCGCCCGAACAATCCGATGCTCATCACTTCGTGATCCGCCGCTCCCGTGCCGGCGGTCATCTCGGGGGCGGCAAAGGCGTTCGTCCCCATCTCCGTGGCGGTTACGACCATGTTCACGTAATGACCGTTGAAATCGAAACAGCCGGCAAAGGGCTTGCCGCGCATCGCGCCGATGCCGAAAAAACCTTCCGTCAGCGCATGGGCAAGATCGCCGATGGAAGCGTTCAGAAGCACGTTTTCCGTCAGCAGGAAATATGCCTTATAAAGATGATCGCGCGCGGCGATAAGGCTTTCCTTCACCGCTGCGGGATCGACGTAATTGTTTTCATCCGGCTTAACGCCGTAATCGAACCGCTGTAAAAAGCCGTTGTAAATATCTTTGTTTTCTTCGGTAACCGCGTCGCTTTCCTCGCTCATCAGGATCTTGGAAAGGGCGATGAAATCCTCGCTCGTGGCGACGGGATACGCCGTGGAAAAACTGCTGCCCGCCTCCGTGGGCGTCGCCGTTTCCACCGATACGGAAATATCGGCGGGGTTTCCCGTGATCGTCGTTTCAAAATAGTTTGCGCTAGCGGAAGTAACCGCCTGCCCGCCGACGGAAACGGTCAGTTTCGTACTGACGGCGCGCTCGTTGACTACCGTAACGGCGAACTTGCAATCGTGCCCGCCGTCGTTCGCGGCAATGCTGTAAACGCCGTTTTCGTCGCGCGAAACGTGCCTGCCGGAAACGTACACCATAACGCCGTCGTCCCCGTCGATGCGGATCTCCGTATCGGAAAACGACACGTTATAGGTATACGACTGCAACACCACGCCAAACGCGATGCAAACGACCAGCGCCGTAAGCAGAAGCGCGAGGATTATGTTTTTACTTTTTTTACGGATCACAGCCATCGCGCCCTCCTATATCCGCGCCGAAGTTATGCCCTGCACCACGCCGTTTTCGTTCACGCCGGCGATGTTTTCGTAGGCGTATTCCGTGCCGCCGCTTCCGAACCACGCATGCGCGGCGATCTCGTAGCCGGCGGGCACGTAAAAATACATCGTAAGATTGCTGCCCTGCGGCAGAAACATCGTCAGTTCCGTCTTTTGCCCGCCGTCGCTCAACCGATAACCGACGGCATAATCGGCGGCGGGATCCTTTGGCAGAGAACCGGCGGTCGATTCCGCAAAGCGGTTTATATCGAAACTCACGTTATGATCCCATGTAAAGACCACTTTCGCGGGATCGGCAAAAGTGATCGTTTCGCCGCCTTCCGGCGAAAACGCGTAGTTTTTGGCGGTGGTTACCCGCACGGTAACCAGATTGAAACCGAAATGCGTATCGGTATCCGCGCCGACGGAAATCAGCCCCGTGGACGCCTTCACCGTGAATACGCGGTAAGCGACGTAGGGTTCGCGGATCTCGATGATCACGTCGAATTCTTCGCTGTCTTTCAAAAATTCGTCCGCACTGCGCCGCACTTCCACGATATACGTTTTGAATTCCTGTTCGGGATCGCCGTCGGGCGCGTCCTTCCCGAGAGATTGCAACTGATCGTCCACGCCGGAAAAAGAAACGTCGTACTTCCCGCTGTCCGCCGCGTAGAGCGGGAAATTTTCCCCCCACGCGTCCGTAAGATGCCCCGCGCCGATCTCCCCGCTTTCCGGCGTGCGGATGGCGTAGGAAAGCCGCCGCGCGGAAACGAGAGACTGATCTTCCGCCGTCACGTAATTGCGTATCGTCAGGTTGAAATACCCGACGTAGCCGCCGTCGGATTCCTCCATGATGACGGTCTGACCGCCGCCGTTGTGCGACAGATGAATATCCGCGTAATGCCCTTCGATCTTATCGTGATGTTCGAAAATATACTTGGAGACGGACGTTGCCGAAACGAACGCCATCAAAACGGCGCAGAACAACAACACGATAAAGCCGATTTTTCTTTTTACGCTCATTGCCGCCTCCTTGTATCGTTTCGTATTTTTTCGACAACTTAATAAATGATCTGTTCCGCGGTAATATCGATATCCGCGTACAGCCGCATGGATTCCACTTCATCGCCGGTAAGCGACTGATCGGGAAGGGTAATCTCAAACGCCAGCGAAACGCTCTCCGCGCTGTCGGACGGCGCGAAATAGAATCCGAAAGACTGCGTATAAACCGCCGCAGCGCCGACTGACGACGCGCTTTCGATCGCCTTCCAGCTCGTCGTGCCGGTATTTGCGGGAACGTTGGAAGAAGAATCGTCTCCCTCCCGCATGATCTGCGAAAACGCTTCGCCTTCGATAACGTAGTGAACGACGCCCACTTCCCTGCCGTTCCTGACCGCCATGGAAAGGTATTCCTGCACGACGTTGCCGCCCGATTCGAGCATCGCCGCCACGCGGAAGGTAAAATCGCAGCGGATAAAGAGATAGACCTCGTTGGTAACGGTCTGCCCGTCGCTGTCGAGGCGGTTGTTCTTCACGCTGTAACGATACATCAGTTTATCGCCCGGGGAAAGGTTGTCGCAGAGAATGCTGTCGCCGTCCTCCGCATAAGCGTAAGGCATGCCGCCGAGTTCCATCGCGCCGCGTTCGTATTCCGCGATGCCGCGGGCGGAACGCGCCGAGTCCGCCCCCGTATATTCCGATCTGAACCGCGCGAAAGTTACGCCCGCGATAACGCTCAGAACGAGCGCCAAAATCAGCGCGACGGCGCCGATCAGGGCTTTTTTCCTATTCAGTTTCAGAAAATGCAAACCGCCCGCCTCCTTTCGCAAAGCGCATTACGCCCGCGCTTTTTTTTACAATACTTTGATCAGGATCAACGCCACGATGATGCCGGCAAGCAACACAACGCAGACGATGCCCTGCGTCGTTTTGACCCATTCGAAAAACAAGCCGACGCCGGACAACGTTGCCACGACTTCCCCCACCACGTTTTCGGCGGGGACCCCGGGATCGGGCGCGTTGTTCGCGTCCCCCTTGGTAATGTAAATCGTTTTGCCGTTTTCCACGCGGATCTCGATGATCCTGTGCGTCGTGGAAATGGCGCTGCCGTCCATAAAGAAGGTAATCACGTCCCCGACTTCATAGTCGCCGGTTTTTTTGACGATGATCATATCGCCGGCGGAAATTTCAGGTTCCATCGACCCCGTTGCGATAATGAACTGCGAATAGCCGAATACCGAAGGCGCAAGCGATTTGTTGACGTATTTATCGTACACGAGAATGCCGCCGACCACCAGCAAAAACGCCACGATCGCGCCGAGCAGACATTCCGCGGTGATCGAAACGATTTTCAAAACGCGGGTTTTCGGTTTTGTTTCCGCGGCGGAGGCGTTTTCTTCCGCCGCGCCGCCATCCTGCGTTTCCGCAACGGGAAGAGTTTCTTCCGCCTGCCCGTTCGGATTGTCGCTTTGCGTTGCTGCGGCGGGGTTTTCGTTCGCTAAAATATCTTCGCCGCTTTTCAACTCGTCAGCCATTGAGCGCCTCCGATCCATCGATCGATTCCGCCGTTATGGAGATGTGAAGGGTGTAGATCCCGCCCATCTGCCCGACGGCAGTGTCGTATTCGTCGTTGCCGCTTTCGTACGGCCACGACCATTCCAGAATAAAGCCCTGTTTCGACGAAGAAGGAAACTGCAATCCCGTAAGGAAAACGTCTTCCGCCTTCATCCATGTATTTTCATTGCCGACGACGTAAACGTTGTTCATTTTCAAACGGAAATTCACGGGCGAACCGCCGCCCCAATCGTTTGCGTCGGTAACGGTTACGGTGTATTCCAGATCCGTATCCGTGGGATTTTCGATTTCAAATTTATATGCGCCGTCCGCGCCGGGGCTTAACGCGCCGTCGAAAACGGTGATGTCCTGTTCGACGCCCCATTCGCCGTTTTCATCCTCGCGGATAACGAGGACGGGCGTCCTGTCGGGCTGCCCCGTAAGCGAAACGAGCACGATGATGGCGATCAGAATCAGCGCGGTGAGAATAAGCGGAACGAGCGCGGCGCCGCCGCGCGTCTTGGTTTCCGCCGTGCCGAGAAACAGCGCGCCGTTTTCCGAAAAAAGGCGTTCGCCGTCAAAGCGGTAAACGATTTTTTCGCCCGCCTCGTTTTTTTCTTCGGCAGCGTATTGAAAAACGCCGTCCGTCTCTTTTTCAAAACGCGCGATTTTATCGCCGTTCAGATCGTACAGCCAGCGTTTGGAAATGCTGCCGATCGCCTCAGACTGAGGATTGAACACAAGGCGCGCCGACCTTTTTACTTTTAATTTTCCGCCGAAGTCCTGCCTCGTTAAAACCGCATTAACTTTCAAAACGCTTACTCCCCTGATTTGCCCTGTCAGGACGGATTGTCTTATCTTTCCGCAATACTTTTATACTGTAATACAATAATAATATATGAGAAAAAATTTGCCGCGGTATAAGCGAGCCGCCCCACCGCGGCGTCATCTGCCGCGAAAATTGCGCGTACCCTTTTTCCGGCTGCAAGCAGCCGGTTGTTATGAAAACGCAAAAAATCGGAAACCGTCCGAACGTTTCCGCATTGCGTTTCGGCATTCGGGGCGGAGCGCCCGCCCCGAATGCGCGTCTGCAATTATGCCGCCGTATAATTATTGATTTGATCGACGGTGAGCGCCCAAGTGAAGGCGACTTCCTGATTGATCTCCGAAACAGCGCCCTCGTCGACCTCAGCGGTTGTATCGTTAGCGGCAATCGCCGTATCGAGAATATCCGTGTCCGCATCCGTGAAGAACGCCCATTCCCAAGAAAGCGTATATACAACGGGCGCGTCGTCGAAATTATAACTGACGCCGTAAGTACCGATATTATACCCGGGGCCTAAGCCGGTAACATAATTTTTGATCTCGTCCAAAGATCCTTCGGCACGAGCCTCATCCTCTCCCGTAACGCTCAGTTTGAACTTCAAGGGATGATATTCTTCCGTGCCGTATTTCGCAAAAATGTCCTCCGTTACGGAAAATTCCATTTTGACACCGACGGCGACTTCCGCAGAACCGCTGATCGCAAGCGTCATAGAACCGCTCGTCCCGGGCGCAACGACCTTCGTGTTGTCAGATGCGGAGACCTGCAGCGTTCCGTCATCAGACGCGTACTGCGTTTTAAAATTACCGGTGTTGTTCGCGGTAACTTTAATACCCCACGCCGCAACGCTCGCCGAATCCGTACCCGTTCCCTTCGTGGTATACTTTGCGAACGAGTAGCCGCCGAAAGCAAAGACGAAGATGAGCATCACGAAAACCGCAACGAGCGCAATCTTCTTGCCTTTCTTACTTTCCGATTTGTTCATGGTTTACCTCCAAAAAATTTTGTTTTCGGCGCGCTCGGACAACGCGCCTGTATTCAACGGCTATTGCCGTAAGAACCGAGTTGTTGATTTGTTTTTTTCCGTATTTAATATACGTTCGCGTATATGCGAAAATGAGGAGATTTCATTATTTGCGCGTTTTCGCAAAAAGTCGACCTTGCCGTTGTAAAAATCCCCAGTCTGCAAACATGCCGATTCAGGAAAAGTGTACATTTTCTGAATACGCAAAACGGTTGCTTAAATCGCGAAAAAACAAAGTATTTGTCGTATAATGTGTATAAAAGTATAACACACTCTTATTTTTTTGTCAAGATAATTCCTTTAAGAAATGTACACATTATTTAAAAAATATGCACTTTTTTTAAAAAATATTATAAACAGGGAACACGGCGTGCCGATATTTATCATTCCTATACTTGCCAAAATAATATTTTTAGTCAATTTAAATATATAACATGTATCAATTATTGCGAATAAATTTATTCTTCAATAAAAAATCCGCCTGTTGATTACTGTATAAATGCGACACGCCCCTGCCGGATTCCGGCAGGGGCGTGTCGCGTGAGTTTTTGACAATTAAATTTTATTGAAACAAATTTTTATTGATATTTCCTAACTTTTCCGATAAAGCGGAATATTTATAAAATCACGCATTCGACGCCGCATAATTCGGCGATTTTGCCGAACACGGATGCGTTTTTTCCCAAAGAAAGCGCAAAATGGTGCGTAGGACCTTGTTTGAACCAGCGTTCCATAAAGGCGTCCGGATCGGAAGAAAAGCGGACATGCGTCTGGGTATTGCCGATCTGCATGATCTCCTCGCTCAGCGATTCGCCTTCCGCGACGATGAATTTCAGTTTCCCCTGCGCGCCCTGCGCAATCCCGAGCACGGTAACGTCGCCGGTTTTTACTTTTGCTTCCACGGAGATCCCCGTGCCCTGTTTTCCGTGATAAACGCCCATCCCGCGCAGGATCGGCTTTTCGGCTGCGATGGCGATATGGAAAGGTCCGTCATGCCCGACGATGATCGTGCCCAGATCGTAGTCTGTGGTTACGATCTCGCAGAAACTGCCGCCGGCGGAAAGCAGATCGCAGATCTTCATCGCTATGCACGTTTTGATGTCCGCCTCGCCCGCGCACGGCACGTGTTTTGCCGTAAGCAGAGAATGCCCCACGATGAAATCGCTTTGTATTTCCTGATATTCCGTGCCCGCGCTGCCGTGATAATAATACGCAAGCGCGTCAAGGGAATATTCCTTCACCATCCTTTCCTGCGCGCACGCGACTTTCGCCGACCGGTTCAATTGTTCTTCCGTCGGTTTTTTCACCCGTTTATCCGCCGCGGAATCGCCCGCGATGACGAAAGATGCTTCGATCCCTTTCCGTTTTTCGGCGATCTCATTTTCTCCGACTTTATCGAAACTGCGCTTTAAGTCGCACATTTCCAGAATTTCGATATCGACGCCCGTTTTCCCCTGTAACAGGGTAAAATCGCTGTACATATCGAGCATCCCGTTGTAATAGTTCCCCAAAAAACCGAATTTCGCACGGCGCAACTGCGCGAGCACGCCCGCAGCGCGCACCCATTCGGCGATCTCCTTCCACGCGCGTTTGGCTTCCTTTCTTTCCGCCGTGCGCTCGTTTGTCAGGGAAACGGCGGGCGTTTCGTCAAGACCGAGCAGCCCGCTGACGATTTCGTACGAAATCCCCGCGCGCTCAAAGGCGTTGCACAGTTCCGGCGCGGCGCAGGCGTTGCAATGCGCCAGCCATTCGCCCGTATCGGTATGCGCGTAGTTTACCTTGGCGCACGGCTGCAGGTTCAGGATAACGGTTTTCGCTTTACACGCGGCGTGCAGCGGCAGCACGTATGCGCTCGGCACGTACGTCGCAATATGGCAGAAGATCAGATCGACGTTGTTTGCGTTGAAATATTCCCCCGCCGCTCTGCCGCATTCGGGGCTGTCAACCAAACCGAAGTTGTAAACTTCCGCGCCAAAACCGGCAAGTTTCGTTTCGATGAACTTACCGTAACCGATCAGCCGCTCTTTCAGCCCGCCGAACTGCGCCCAATACGGCTTGTTGCCGCAGGAATAAAGCCCGATTTTCGTTTTCATATCCGCCTCCCGATCGGTTTTGCCGCGCCTCGCGGAAACGGCATAACCGCAAAACTCCGTTTTTATTTAGTTTAACACATAATTTTTGCAAAATCTTGCGTTTTCCCTTCGTAAAACGGCGGTTTTTTAACATTTTGAGGTGTTTTTACATCAAACCGCCCGTTGCAAAAGCCGCCGATAGGAAACCCGCGCCCGCGCAGCCTTTCGGCTGCGCGGGCGCGGCGGCGTTTTTTACGCCGAGTTCCTTTATTGTTCCAATAAAAACGTTAGCGTCTGCCCCTTTTGCATCGGCACGCTTAAAGACGTAACGCCTTTCGCGTAATATTTCTTTTCGTAAAGTTCGTAAGGCGAACACGGGGTCTTGAAAGACAGTTGCTTGACGCCGTCGAAAGAGGCGTGCAGACAGAGAAAACGATCGTTCGCATACAGAACGTCGTCGCTGCCGCACCAGATGTGGCAGCCGGCGAAACGGGCGACTTCGCGCAAAATTTCCGCATTAAGGATCTTACTGCCGCAGAACACGGAACAAAAACCCCCGCAATCCTTTACGGAAACCGCAGGCAAACCGTTCGTCAGAAAATACGCCGCGGTTTGCGCGCAATTGTCCTCCGCGTAAAACAGCGGCGCGGCAAAGGTCATGATCTCCTTTGCGACAACGAGGATATTGCTTGCGATCGGGCGATCGTTCACGCCGTATATCCTCCGCTTGTTCAGCGCGCCGAAGATGCCGCACTCGCTGTCCGTCACCCGATATTTCGTATGGTGTTTTTCGCACAGCATTTTTAAGTTGATGCCCGTGAGCGCGCTCGCGTTTTCCGCGGAAAGGCGGGTTTGCGCGTCGGGATCGACGGCGCCCGACGCGTAGATCCACAGCGCGACGGCGTTGTTTTTTCTCAGTTTGGCGTGGATCGCCCTGCGCTCCGCCTCGCTGACGATCAGCGTGTTGAAAAACACATACAGTTTGTAATCGGGCATGGCAGGGTTCGACAGATCGTTATGAAAATACTGATCCGCCCCCGCGCCGACTTTCGCCAATTCGTAATTGCGGAAATATTCCACAAGTTCCCGCGTGGACTGGTCGGACACGGCGTGGATGCTTTCTTCGTCGTAAATCAAAGCGATCTCGTTACCCTTGCGCCTGTCCGGCAAAGCCAGCGCCAGTTCGGCGATCTCCCTTTGCCGCGCGAAAAGTTCGTAAATGCCCGCGTGTTTATATCTGCCGCCGCCGACGTGGTGATCGTACCACCAAGCCGGCAGATTTTCGCAGAGATTGCGCCCGAAATCGCGCTTTAAGACGTTCAGCGTGTCGCCGATGTCGTAATAATCGAACATCGCGCGGAAATGCGGGGATTCGAGGTGCGTTCTGCTGTCCTCTTCCACGACGAACAGTTTATTGCGCAGCGCAAAGGAATCCGCCATCTCGCGCTGACCGGTAAAGCCCCCCGGCTGACGGTTGACGTATACGCCGGGCGCGGCGAGAAAATCCATCGCGCCGCTGTTCAGGATTTCCAGCACGCCGCCGGCGGTTGAACCGTTGAAAAAATCGGTGCAGCCGTACGAACCGTAAAACGCGCCCGTCAGTTTCTCACCGCCGTAACGCTCCTTGACGGCTTCGGCGAAAAACACCTGACTTTTCGCCGTGGCGATATGCCATGCGCGGTAGAAATCGAAAACGCGCATATATCTGTCGGTATCGAGAAAACTGCCTATATTCGTTCCGTTCGTGTGCACGGCGGTAAGATACGCCTCGCCGACTTCGTCCTCGCAGCGATAACTCGCGTCGAAACGCTTGGCGAAATAGCGTTCTTCAAGGGGCGGGATCGGCGGGTCGTCAAACGTCGCGCTTTCGTCCCTCCACGCCTTTTTCAACGCGTCTTCCGTAACGTATTTTTCCCGTAAATAAGCGGAAAATTCCCGCCGGAAAGCGAGGGAAAAATCGCCGAAACGCTCCCCCTGCTCCAAACTCAGATGGTAATACCATTCGCTCGTGCCGCCGGCGGCGAAAAAGTAACCGACGATGCGGTCGGCAAAAGGGAGCCCGTCGAAAACGTCGCAGGTTTCAAGCAGGGCTTTTTTCGCGCGTTCGCGCCAGAGCGAGGACGCTTCGGAATACAAATGCGGATACTCGCGGCGGAAAGTTTCGTTGCCGAGCACGACGGAAGGCGAAGACCCGTCGTCATAAGTAAAGCACTCTTCCTCGTGCTCTATCGTAAAAGAAACGGGCGGATGCAGCCCGATGCGCACCATGATATAGGCATCCGGCACGGCGGCAAACAGCGCGGCGCATTCTTTTTTAAAATCCTCCGTGGTGCCGGAAACGCCCCACTCCGTGTCGCAGGTAACGTAAAAGAGTTTTATGCCGCTCTTTCCCAGTTTTTCAAAATATTCCCTATCGACAACGATCCCGTCCGGCGTGTGCGTGCGCACGGTGATCGCCTGCGTGAAAGGATACGGCTTGCCGTCGATGAATACCGCAGGGTAACCGTTTAAATTTTTAATTTCAGCCTTTGCCATATTCCCCTTTCGCCGCTTCGGCTTTTATCGATACGATCTTTTCGGCGAGTTCGCGCCGCACTTCGTCGAAGGTATCGGCATCGGCTTTCACGACGACGCCGTCGTACAGCCGCGAAAACAACGCGCTTGTTTCGGCGCGGAAATCCCTGCCGGTCTTTTTGCACAGATCTTCCAGCAAATAAAGGTATTCGTACTCTTCAAAGCCGTCCCGTATCGCGTGCAGGCGGATGCTTTCCACCGGTCCGTAAATGCCGTAAGGTTTGCCGGGATAGAAAAGGTATCCGTCCCCGTTGTCGTGCGAACAGCGGATGGGTTCTTCGTAGCAATCGATCGCCACCTCGTGATTGACGTGGGATTCCAGACAGAAATACCATCTGAAATACTGCACGGTTTCCCAATACAGCGTGCCCTCTAAACCGTAATCGTAGGTCATCCACATCATCAAGCGGGCGTCGATGAGATTGTGATCGATGCCGTAATTGGGGGTCGTGGCGGAAACGCCGCACTGATACCACCAGTTTTTCCCGCCCTTCGCGGCGGCGCGGTATTTTTCGCGCGCCTCTTTTGTCGCCATGTGCGCGAGCCCGGGGCACCAGTTTTTTACTTCCTTGATCCGTTCGTCAAAGTGAATGGTAACGTAATTCGGAACGACGCGCAGCGAGTTTGCCACGGCGGCGGCGAATTCCGTTTTCGGGGCAGACGCGACGAATTCTTCCGCGGTTTCTTCTTTGAGTTCTTCAAAACGCTTGCAGACGCGGTTGACTTCGTCCCAATTGCCGTTATGCTGCGGCTCGTCGATAAACCCGCAGTAAACGGCGGCTTTTTCAAAATAATTGACGCCGTCCTCCACGCAGGCGTCCGCCAGCGCGAGGGCGTGTTTTTTGAAATCGGGTTCGTCGATCCCCGTCGTCGGGTGCGGATATACGGGCAGCATGATGGTGGATAAATCCGGTTTATCCGGCGCGGTGAAATAGCGCACTTCCCGCACGAAATCCGCGCCTTCGTTATACGGGCGGTTTAAAAACTGCATCACGCGGTGCGGCGCCAGGCGGAATTCGATGAGCTTTTCCACGTATTTGCGGTACATATCGGGGAAATAGTCGTTTTCCCCCGTCTGCAAACCGTTGGAACCGATCACGAAATCGCTTTTGCAATGCACGATGCGGCTCACTTCAAAATCCCACACGGTGATCTTTACGGGAATCGGGATAATTTCCCCGTCGATCGTCAGAAGAAATTCCCCCGAATACGTGCCGGGATGCTGCCCCGCGGGCACGCTCAGGGAAATGAAGATCGCCTGATTGTTTCTCGCCGCGATCTTATTTTCGCCGTATTCGACGGCTTTTTCAAAGGGCAGCAGGGCGTCGGGATAATATCCCGGCGGATTTCCGTGTTTTTCCGCGTCCGGCGAACTCGTGCTCACGCGGATATATTTTTGAAAATACACCGTAAAACGGTCTTTCCAGATGTAAAACATCCTGTCGTCCGACTGCACGTGCGCGAGTTCGATTTTAAAAGATGAAACGTCCTTTTGCGGCGTGATGACGATCTGCGCGCTTTCGTGTTCGTTCTGCGCCGCCTCGAAACAGAACGCGGCGGGCTTTTTAAATTCCGCGCCGTACG
>CALVUL010000011.1 GCA_944363555.1 uncultured Clostridia bacterium | reverse complement strand
TTTCGTTCTGCGTTCTTCGCCCCGATAGTATTCCACGCGGTTGCCGGCAAGCAGAGCGTACACGTTGCCGTTCAGATCGACGCCGATGTCGAGGGGGGAAGCGGAAAAGACGACGCCGTTTGTATCGCCGCAGCGGGTAACCTCCGTCTGTTTGAGAACGTAGATCCCGCCGTCGACGTCCACCGCGAGATCTTCGATCAAAGATCCCGCAACGGTGGCGGCGGATTCTTCCGAAAGCGTTTTTCCGACGGTGTTTTCCCGTATCCGGTAAATTTCGGAATCGGGGTAGGTATAGGTGGAAAAATAGAAATATCCGTTGGAATACGCCACCTGCATCGGCGCGGCGTTATACGCGCCGTCATAGCGGAGCAGTTCGCCGTTTTTCAGATCGAGAAACCACAGCCCGTTGGCGATGATGATCGCCGCGTGCGTTTCGCCGAGGGCGACGGCGGTCGCCGTGCCTCCCGCCTCCGCGAGGGAAAAGATCCGATAATCGTTTCCGTCGTCATACGTCATGCCGCTGCCGTTGAGCACGGCTTTGCGGCTGCCCGCGACGGAGAGAGAAAGCGTCGAACTCGTCAGACGGTTATCGGCGTTCGCCGTGGTGGTGATGGCGAAACCGCTGTAACGGTACGCTTCTTCCGTTTCGTCGTAACCGTATTCCACGATCTTTTTGCGGGCGGCGTCGCACACGAGGATGTTGCCGTCTTTGAGTGCCAGACCCGCGGGAGAAACGAGATCGTCGATGTCGATTTCCGTTTCGGTGCGGGGCACGATGACCTCTTTGTTTCCGTCCGCTATGGAGATGCGCAGCAGCCCTTCCTCCTCGTTCGCCAAAAAAACGTATTCGCTGTCCGCCGCGATGCCCGTCGGCGTGGAGAAGTTGCTGCCGAGGCGGCGCACCGTTTCCGGCGAGGAAACGTTAAAGAAGGAAAGATGATTGCTGTCGTCGAAGAAGAAAACGTCTCCGGATTCGTTGAAGGCGATGTGGTTGACGTCGCCGGCGGAAGAGGACAGCGTTCTGCGGTTTACGAATACCGGCATGCCGGCGGTATCGTACTCGATGTCGAAAAGATCGATCTGCGTGCCCGCGTAGGCGACGAGGCGCGTTCCGCTCACGTCGAACGCGGAGTACGCAAGGGGCGTTTCGCCGCCTTCCGCCTTGTAGGTCGCGTTGATCAGCGCGCCGCCTTCCGCGAGGGAATAGAGCATCACGGAAGCGCCCTGCTGTATGACGAGCGCCCCGCCCGCGCGCCGCACCTTGGAAAGGTTGGTGTTGCCCGCGATCTCGGAATAAACGCCGTTCTGAAAGAGCACGACGGTATTGTCGGTCTGCAGGATCGCCGTTACTTCGCCGTCGTAATATACGTCCCGCGGGGCGTTGAGCGCGCGGTATTCGAGGTATGTAGCGGGCAGTTCGATTTCCGTCGCCAAAGCGTCCGGCGCCTGCGCCCGCGCCGTTACAGGCAAAACCGCCGCCGCGGCGGCGAAGAGCGCAAGCGCGAAAAGAAGGGCGATTTTTTTTGTAAAAGTTCGTTTCAAGTTCATATCCTTCCCCAAAACCCGATTCCTTCCGGAAAACGGGTCATCTGTATTTTACCACATCGCGCGGAAATTGTCGAATGTTCTCGTGTATTTTTTTCGGGGGAGAAACAAAGCCCGCAAGATCCCTGTTTGCGGGGAACGGGGAAAAGGATAAGCGCAAAGCCTTCCCGCGGGCGCGCCGCCTTTTTTGTTTTCCGTACGGAACATCCGTAAAAACCGTAAAAACCGCTTTCGCCGGCGCGGACTGTCCGCACCGGCTTTCATGTCTTGCGCATCTGCCGCCGTAAAACGAGCGCATTCCGCGCGCCTGCCGCCGTAAAACCGCCGCCCGCGCGTTCCGAAAATTTTTTTGAAAAATTTTTATAATATGACGGAAACTGTCATATTTACTTTGCTACAATAAACGCGAACAAATGTTCGTATTTGTCCATTATAGCGGGAAAAATCGAAAAGTCAACGGGTTGCTGACGGGAAAAAAATTTTAATTTGAAAAACTTTTTTCCGCTGACATAAAACATTGACCCGCGGGATTTTCGGCGTATATAATGGGCGTGCAGCGAACGGGAAAAACACCGCGAACGGGGAGAAAGGAGGCGTTTATATGGGTTGTTACGCAAAAGTGGTATTGTATCTTTATTCGGGGATCGAGGCGGTCGTGAAACAGATCGACGATATCGTTCTGAAAAAGGCGCTTGCGTCCTTTTCCGATACGACGAGCTGCCTTGTGCAGGCGGAGCGCATCGTCGAAAACATCCGGCAGAAGGAACTGCTTCTCGAACTGAAAGAGGTTACGCGGCGGGCGCTTTCTTCCTTCACGGAGGAGGAGATGAAATATTTCGAATATAAGTATTTCAAGAGAAAGCCGAAAAGTTATTTCGAGAATTTCGACGTCTGCGGCAGGAAATATTTCCGTATGCAGATCCGCCTTCTGGACCGGTTTGCGGAAAATCTGGCGCGCAAAGGGCTTTCCGAAGAGGATTTTTCCCGCGATTATCTGTCCATGCCCTTCATCGCCGAACTGACGCGGCGGGTAAAAAAGCGCGAAGAAAAGGCGGAGCAGCAAAAACTGCTCCGCCGCGCCGGCGGCTGACGGGGGGAATCCGCGTCCGCAAAAAGCCGTTTTAACGGTATTCGTTGTCGTTATACGCGCCCTCTTCGCCGTCCGCTTCCCGCTTTTTCGCGGGGCGTACGGAAAAGGCGAGGATGAGCGCCGCGGCGAGGATTAAAGAAACGATGACGGCGATCTTCAGCCCCAGACCGCTTTCGCCTTCCGCGGGGGTCTCTTCCGGCGGGATCTCCGGTTCTTCGGCGGCGGGCAGCGGCGTGGGGTGCGGGGTGAATTCGAAGGGATAAACGCTTTCTTCCTTCACATAGCCGAGTTCGTTGTTGTAATCGGCGAAATAAAGGAAACTTCCGTCCGCGCCGTAAACGTAGCCGTACAGTTTCAGCGTGCGGTTTTCAAAGATGTGGCGGATGAGTTTCACGCCGCCGCTGTCGGCGTAAAAACCCGCGGGGGCGCAGGTGGTGAGCGTCTTTTCGAAGAAGGGCGAAACGGGCGGATCTTCCTCGAAATACAACTCGTCGGCATATACGTAGCCGTCGATCGCGGGGGTGGAATAGCCGCTGCCGAAGAGTTCCGCGCGGACGATGCTTTCGCCCCCGTCTTCGATCTTCACGTAGTAAGTATAAGGCAGGTAGAAGAGGAGTTCTTCCGCCTGCGGATCTTTGTAGAAGCCTACGTCGCGCTCGATCACCCTTCCGTACGCCGCGAGCGCCGCCGCTTTTTGCGGCGGCGGAAAGGCTGCGGCGAACAAAAAGAGCGCCAGCGCGGCGCACAGCGCGCGTCTGCACAGCATAAGTTTCATCATAATTATACAGCAATTTAAAAACGATGCGCGAAAAATCGGGGAGTATTTTGGGGAGTTTTGGCGAAATGGACGAAATTGCATACAGGCTGCTCGCCGTCGAGCGGGAACTTGCGCGGCGGCGGGAAACGGATAACCTTGCGCGCTACAATACGGGGAAGAAGGTGCACAAAAAGCAACTCGCCTTCCACAAGTGCAAAAAGCGCAACCGCTGGGTGTTCGGGGGCAACCGCACGGGCAAGACGGAATGCGGCGCGGCGGAGTGCGCGTACATGGCGCGGGGCGTGCACCCTTACCGCGAAAACCGCAGGGACGTATTCGGGTGGGTAGTGTCGCTGTCGGCGCAGGTGCAGCGGGATGTCGCCCAGAAAAAACTGCTCCGCTATATCCGCCCCGACTGGATCGAGGACGTCGTCATGCTCTCCGGCAGGAAGGACGCGCCGGAATACGGCGTCATCGACCAGCTGAAGATCAAAAACGTGTTCGGCGGCACGTCTGTCATCGGGTTCAGGACCTGCGATCAGGGCAGGGAAAAGTTTCAGGGAAGTTCCCTCGATTTCGTGTGGTTCGACGAGGAGCCGCCCAAGGAAATTTACGAGGAGTGCCGTATGCGGGTGTTCGACAAAAAGGGGGATATTTTCGGCACGATGACCCCGCTGAAAGGGCTTACGTTCATTTACGACGAGATCTATCTCAACGCGTCGGGTTCCAAAGAGGTGTGGTACGAGTTCATGGATTGGTCGGATAATCCCTTCCTCGATAAAAAAGAGGCGGCGTTTTTGGAAAGCACCCTTTCCGCCGATCAGCTGGAAAGCCGCAAGTACGGCAGATTCAGAAGCGGCACGGGGCTGGTGTATCCGGAATTCGACGAAAACGTGCACGTCATCGAACCTTTTCCCGTCCCGCAAGAGTGGCAGGACGTCGTTTCCGTCGACCCCGGGCTGAACAACCCGCTTTCCGCCCACTGGTACGCGGTGGATTACGACAATACGGCGTACGTGGTGGCGGAACATTACGAGGCGGGGCGGGACGTGGCTTATCACGCCGCGAAGATCAAGGAGATCTCGCGCCGGCTCGGCTGGCATACCGACGGGAAGGGCAGGATCGGGGCGATCATGGATTCCGCGGCGGAGCAGAGAACGCTCGCCGCGGCGAAGAGCGTTGCCGAACTGTTTTTCGAACAGGGCGTCGCCGCCGATACGCGGGTCGACAAGGACGTGTTCGCCGGCATTCAGCGGGTCAAGGGGATGCTCGCGCCCCTTTCGGGAAAGCCGCGCCTGTACATATTTAAAAACTGCGTGAACATGATCCGCGAATTCAAAAGTTACTGGTGGGGGGAGGGCGACCGCCCCGTGAAACGGGACGATCACGCGATGGACGAACTGCGCTATTTTGCGATGCGAAAGCCGGAAAACAAGCCGCCCGCCGCGACGAGCGAAACGGCGCGGGCGAAGGAGCGGCTGATCAGAAAACGCCTGCAAAACCGTTACGAGGGGGTGTATCATTGATGTGAACGACGAAGAGATCAAACGCGCGCTGCGGATGAAAGCCTTCGGCTACGATACGGAGGAAGTGGTGGAGGAATACGCCGCGGCGGAGGAGGCGCTGACGCTCGTCAAACGCAGGGTTACGAAAAAGAACGTGCCGCCCGACCTTGCGGCGCTGAAAATGCTGATGGAGGAGGAAACGCCCTGCGAAAGGATGAGCGACGAGGAACTCAGGCGCGAGAGGGAAAGGCTGATCGCGCTGCTCGACAAGGAGGAAAACGTTGAAGAAAAGAAGGAAAAACGCAAACCGCGATCCGTATGAGGAGGAGATCGTCGCGGCGGCGGAAGCGGAATACGAACGCCGCCGCGACGAGCGCGCCGCCCTCGAACGGCAGTGGGAACTCAATTTGAATTTTTTGGCGGGGCGGCAGTATGTCGGGCTGTCCGCCCGCGGGGAACTCGTGGAGGACGGCAAGGCTTTTTTCTGGCAGAACCGCGGCGTGTTCAATCACATCGCGCCCGTCGTGGAAAGCCGCGTGGCGAAACTCGGCAAGATCTCGCCGGTGATGAGCGTGCGCGCCGGCAGCGGGGAGGAGGAAGCCGCGGCGGCGCGGCTGTCGGAAAAACTGCTCAAAAACGCCTTTGAAAAACTGGATATCAAGCGGATCGTCGCGGAGGCGACGGCGTGGTCGGAAGTCTGCGGCACGGCGTTTTACAAGGTGTATTGGGATCCCTGCGGGGGCGCGTTGCTCGGCGAGAGGGACGACGGGCGCGTATTCGAGGGGGAAGCGAAAGTCGAGGCGGTGCCTCCCTTCGAGATCTATCCCGATTCCCTTTCGGCAAACGGGCTCGAAAGGGTCAAAAGCCTGATGCGCGCCCGCGTGGTCAATGCGGACGACGTTGCCGCGGCGTACGGCAAGGCGGTCAGGGGCGGGGAAACGGAAATCTATTCCGCCGCGGGGGAAAAACGGATCGTCGAAAACGCCGTAACGCTGCTCGAATGGTACGAACGCCCGTCGCCGGAAAGCCCCGAAGGGCGGCTGACGGTCGTCGCCGGCGGCGCGTTGCTGCACCGCGGCGCGCTGCCCTACGTCAACGGCGCGGACGGGCGCAGGGATCTGCCTTTCGTGCGGCAGGTTTCGGTGGAACTGAGCGGCAGTTTTTTCGGGCAGAGCGTGGTGGAACGGCTCATCCCCGTTCAGCGGGCGTTCAACGCCGTCAAGAACAGAAAGCACGAATTCATCAACCGCCTGTCGATGGGCGTGATGAACGTGGAGGACGGCTCGGTGGATACCGAAGATCTGGCGCAGGAGGGGCTTTCCCCGGGGAAGATCCTCGTTTACCGGCACGGGGCGCGGCCGCCGGAAATGCTCGACGTGGGCGCCATGCCCGCCGAATTTACGGAGGAGGAAAAGAGCCTGCTCAACGAATTCACCGTCATCAGCGGGGTGAGCGACGTGGCGAGTTCCAGCGCCAACGCCACCGTATCGAGCGGTACGGCGCTGGAACTTCTGATCGAGCAGGATAACGAGCGGCTGACCGCGCCGGCGGAGCGCATCCGTTCGGCGTACAAGGCGATCGCGCGGCAGGTTCTCAGGCTGTACAGGGAATACACAGTCGGCAAAAGGGCGGTTATCGAGCGCGAGGACGGCAAAACGGGGGTGTGGTACGTAGACGGCGCCTCCGTGCGCGACGACGTGGCGATCGAAAACGAGAACGAACTTTTATACGGCGAAAGCCGGAAAAAGGAACTGCTTTTGCGGCTGTACGACAGCGGCATTCTGGAAACCGACGGGGCGGTTCCGGCGGAAACGAAGGAAAAGATCCTCGCGCTTCTGGGCTACGGCGACCTCGCCGGCGACGGCGGTCTTTCGCGCCTCCATGCGGAGCAGGCGCGAAAGGAAAACGCCCTTCTGCCCGCAAAGGAGCAGCCCGTGTACGGTTACGACGATCACGCGATCCACATCGAACAGCACGTCCGCCGCGCGCTGGACGCGGCTCTTTCCCCGAAGGAAAGGGCGAATTTCGAAAAGCACGTTGCGGAACATAAAAGGAGACTGCGCGAAGAAAACGCGCAATAAAGGAGGAACCATGTTTTTTAAAAAGACGGAAGAACAGGAAACGCCTGCGGCGGAGGAAACCGCGCCGGCGGGCGAAACGCAGCAGATCGACGGGGAAACGAGAAAGCGAATCATCGCGGAATACCTCGCTTCCGTGCGGGATACCCGCCCGAAGGAGATCATGCCGGAAGGGGGCGAAATGCCCGCCGCGCCGCTGAAAAAGCCGAAAACCCTCGGCGAGGCGGCGGTTTACGCGCGGGAAATTTTTAATCGGAAAAAAGGAGAATAAAACACTATGGCAGTCAATCTTACGAACGCGACGGACGCGCTCAAAACTTATTATCTCGACGCGATCGCGGAACAGCTCGACAAGGGGATCAATCCCTTTTACGCGGCGATCGAAAAGAGCGAAAACGACGTGTGGGGCAAGGAAGTGAAAAAACTCGTTACCTACGGGGTGAACGGCGGCATCGGCGCCGGCGCGGAGGACGGGGAACTCCCCACCGCCTCCGGCGCGCTTTACAAGGAATTTACTTCCACCCTCAAAAACCTTTACGGCACCATCGAGATTTCCGACAAGGCGGTGCGCGCCTCGGCGAACAACGCGGGGGCGTTCGTCAATCTGCTGACGGCGGAAATGGAGAGCCTGATCCGCTCGGCGAAATACAATTTCGGCAGAATGCTGTTCGGCGACGGCAAGGGCATTCTCGCCACGGTGCAGAACATCGTTTCCGGCAAGATCACGGTGGACAGCGCTGTGGCGCTGGCGGAAAACATGCGGATCGAATTCCTCGACGAGGACGGCGATTCTCTCGCCACGCCCGTCGTGCGCAGGATCACCGCGGTGGACAGGAACGCCAACACCGTTTCGGTGGACGGCGTGGTGCTCAACACCACCGCCGTGCCCGCCGGTTCGCTGATCGCCCTTTACGGCGCCGCCGACAGGGAGATCACGGGGCTGAAAGCCATCTTCGATAATTCCAGCATCTACGGGCTTTCCAAGAGCAGCAACCCGTGGCTCAAACCCTACGACGCGGCGGATGTGGGCGATCTCGAAAAGATGGATATCCAACTTGCCATCGACAAGATCGAGGAGGCGAGCGGCGGCACGGTGAATATGATCATCTGTTCGTGGGGCGTGCGCCGCGCGATACAGAAACTGTTCGCGGAAAAGAGCGTCGTCCTCGACAGCGCGGAACTCGCCGGCGGATACAGGGCGATCACCTATAACGGCATCCCCATCGTGGCGGACAGGTTCTGCGACAAGGGCACGATGTACCTGCTGAACACGAACGACTTTACCCTCCACCAGCTTTGCGACTGGCAGTGGATGGAGAGCGACGACGGGTCGATCCTGCGGCAGGTCCCGGGCAAACCGGTCTACACCGCCACGCTGGTGAAGTATGCGGAACTGATGTGCAACCGCCCCTGCGGGCAGGGCAGGCTGACGGGCATCACCGAAGCGTAAAGGAGCCGCGTTCGCGGCGTCGCGCCGCCCCGCGGAAGATCCGCGGGGCGGAATTTCATCAAGGAGGAAACGCTTATGATATTCGGCGAAATCGCCAAAGCGACGGCGCGCCTTCTCGACAAGGAGAAAGTCGCGCTGTATTTCGACAGCCCCGCGGGGGCGGAGGACGGCGTGCGCAGGGAGGCGGAACTGGTGGCGCGGTGCGTCAATCTCACCATCGCCCAGACGGCGGCGGAATACGCGCCTTTCCGCGCGGAAAAGGTCGTGGAGGCGGAAAACGGCGTCATCGCCCTCGATACCTTTGAAGAGAACGTAACGGAGATCCTTTTCGCGGAGGACGAGGCGGGCAACCGGCTGAGGATCCGTCGCGGCGCGGGATACATCCGCACCGTCCCGGGGAAAATCAGGGTAACCTACGCGTATCTGCCGGAAAAATTTTCCGCCGCGGACGAGGTGGTCTTTTCCGACCGGCGGGTGAGCGAAGGGCTCATCGCCTACGGGGCGGCGGCGGAGTACTGCCTCGTCGCGGGTCTGTTCGACGAGGCGGTGGTCTGGAACGAACGATACGCCGACTGCGTGAAGAAAACGCTGCTCGGCAAAAACAAGGTCATTGCGGAGAGGGCTTGGATATGAGTTTATCTGTACCCGCGGGAAGGCGGGAGAAGGAGATCGACGTGTTCGCCGCCGCCGCATTCACGGAAGGGTTCGACGAAACGGGGGAATTCGCCTACGCCGCGGAGAGCGTGGCGGCGCCGGAAGGATGCACGGCGCTTTTCGACGCCTGCGCTCCGGTCGATTATTACGCTTTCATACAGGGGAATCTGTACGCTTACTCCGGCGGGGTCCGCGTGCCGCTCATCGCCTTTACCGGCATACCGGCGCGCGTTTCGGGCACGGCGGCGGACGGGAAGGACTGCGATGTTTTCTGCGGGGACGGCAAGATCTTTACCTTTTCCGGCAGCGCGAGCGCGGTCAAGACGGGCGTCGGAAGCGACGGCATGGAAAACGCCTACAAAAACAGGCTGGTGCGGGTGAGCGGGGGGAAGATCTTCCTTTCCGCGCCCTTCGCGCCCTTTGATTTCGGTACGGCGGGGGCGGAAATTCAGCCGCCGGCAACGGCGGGGAAAGTTCTCAGGGCGGTGGAGGCGGACGGCGCGCTGTGCGCCTTCTGCGAACGGGGGATCTGGCGCTGCGGCGGCACGGACGACGCTTCGGCGCGCCTTTCCCCGTATCCGTTTTCCTATGCGGAACTGCTTCCCGAAACGGTGCGTTCCTGCGGCGGCAGGGCGTTCTTCGCCACGGCGGCGGGCAGGGTGTACGCCTTCGACGGCGCGCTGAAAAAGATCGCCGATCTGAAAGAGCCTTTATCCGCCGCGAAAAGCGCTGTCGGCGGCGTGCTGTATCTGTTGTTTTACGGGAAAAACGCCTTTATTTACGATACGGAAACCTGCCGCCGAGCCCGCGTTGCGACGGAGGAAGAGATCGGCTTTGCGGACGGAAAATATCTGGCGGCGGGCGGATTTTACACGCTGAAACGGGTGAAAAACGGCGGCGGCAGGATCGCCACCCGCCCGCTGGATTTCGGCGAAGGCGCGCCGAAAAAACTGAGCGCGCTCTCCTTCGAGGGGAAAGGGCGGATCGCGCTGACCGTTTCCGCCGAGCGGGACGTAAAGGAATTTTACCTTTCCGCGGGGGAACGGATTTATCCTAAGATGTCGGGCAGGAAATTTTCCTTTGCGATCGCCTGTCCCGCGGGGGCGCGGGCGGATAAGATCAGGGCGGTTTACACGCCGACGGGGGTGAAGTGAATGGATTTTGAACTGCCGACCACGAAAGAGGAACTAAAAACGGTTTTAGCCGAACTTTTCGACTATTATCACCACTACAAGGGGGAATACGAAGGGCAGCCTTTGGAGGTTTTGGAACTCGACAAACTGACCTTTACGGAAAAGAGCGAAAGCGCGTGGCGCACGGAACTTTCCGCCCTGCTCGACAAGCGCGAGGCGGCGGAAAGCGCGGAAAAGTGCGCCCCGCACCGCGCGGAATACGAAAAGTATCTGGCGCTTTACGAGGCGGACGATACGAAAAAGCAGGAAGATCTCCTTTCCGCAGAAGAGGAGTACGAAAAAAAACTCGCCCGCCTTCAGGCGGAGGCGGCGGAGCGCAACATCGGGCAGTCGAGCGCGTATCTCAATCTCCTCGCCGCGCTGGAAAGCGAATACGAGGAAAAGCGCGATAAGATCGGGCGGGAATCCGCCGCGCGCAAGGCGGAATACGCAAGGGCGATGGCGCTTGCCGAATTCAACGTCGAAGAAACCCTGAACTGCGTGGCGAAAAAATACGAGGCGGAACTGGAAACGGCGGTGGCGGAGGCGCTGCGGGAACAAAGGGAATACGCCGATGCCGCGCTGAAATACAACAATACCGTAGAGGAAAAACTCGTGAAGAGCCGCAACGACAAGGCGAAGGCGGAAAGCGCGCTCAAACTGCAGTATCTGGAGATCACCGCGCGCGGCGTTACCGACGAGGAACTTCTGGAACTGGGGTATTATACGGACGTCATACGCGCGGTGGACGGATATTATTACACCGTTCCCGCCGCCGCGGCGTACGACGATTTCGTCGCCGATCCGGATATGCCGATCTATCTCGGTTCCTTTTACAACGAGATCCTCTATAAATACCAGTTGAGGAAGAACAACGAAAGCTGAAACGAAAAAGAACGCTTTTTCCGTAAAGGGAAAGGCGTTTTTTTGCAAATTTCCGGTAAATTTTCCGCTTTTCCTTCACAAACGGCAAAAAAAATGATACAATGAAACAAAGGTGCGAAAATGAAGAAATGCAAGATCACCGTGATGCGGAAGGCAAGTTATCCCGATTTGTCGGAAAAATACGAAAATCCGATTGAACACGCCTGCGACCTCTTTGAAGGGCAGATTTTTATCGCCGAAGGGTGGAAAAAGCCCGCGGGGCTTTGCGACAGCGCGTGGGAGAGTTTGTCGCCCTTCGTGCTCGCGCTCGCCCACGGCGGGGAAAATTTTTACGGCGGCTGGATGAAAGATCCGCGTTCCGCCATGGTGTCGTGCAACGACGGGTTCCGCCCCGTCAGTTTTTATATCGAAGCGCTGGACGAGGACGCCGAATAAAGTATGAAAAAACGTCCGTCGGATTGCGTTTTTGCGGAAAATGTGGTAGAGTAAAGATATGAGTAAAGCGGTCAGAATCGGAAACGTAACCATCGGCGGCGGCGCGCCCGTCGCCGTACAGAGCATGACGACCACCCGCCCGCGCGATACGGAAAACACCGTTTCGCAGATCCTCGCGCTGGAAAAGGCGGGCTGCGACATCGTGCGTTTCTGCGTGCGCGACGAGGCGGACGCGAAGGCGATAACCGTTATCGGGGAAAAGACGCATATCCCCCTCGTGGCGGATATTCATTTCGATTACCGGCTGGCGATCGCCGCCGCTGAGCACGGCGCGGACAAAGTGCGCATCAACCCGGGCAACATCGGCGGGGAGGACAGGATCGCCGCCGTGGCGGACTGTCTGAAAGCGCACAGGATCCCCGTCCGCGTGGGGGCGAACACCGGCAGCATCGAAAAGGAACATCTTCTGAAATACGGCAGAAGCGCCCGCGCGCTGGTGGAAAGCGCCCTTTGCAACGTGCGCGCTCTGGAAAGGCACGGGGTGGAGGATATCGTCGTTTCGGTGAAGGCGTCGGACGTGCGGCTCACGGTAGAGGCGTACGAAATGCTGGCGAAGACCGTCGATTATCCCCTGCATCTCGGTGTAACGGAGGCGGGCACGCTGATGAGCGGCGTGGTGAAAAACAGCGTGGGCATCGGCGCGCTGCTCTTAAAGGGCATCGGCGACACGGTGCGCGTTTCCCTGTCCGCCGATCCCGTGGAGGAGATCGTTGCGGCAAAGCGCATCCTGCGCAGCGTGGGGCTGGATAAGAATTATGCGGAAATCGTTTCCTGCCCGACGTGCGGCAGGTGCGATTGGGATCTTATCCCCTTCGCGGAAAAGACGGAGGCGTTCACCGCGGGGGTGAAAAAGCCGATCAAGATCGCCGTGATGGGGTGCGTGGTCAACGGCCCGGGAGAGGCGGCGGACGCCGACATCGGCATCGCCGGCGGCAAGGACGGCTGCATGATCTTCAAAAAGGGCGCGCCTTATAAAAAGGTCGCTTACGAGGACGCGGAACGCGTGTTTTTCGGGGAGATAGAAAATTGCTTAAAATAAGCGGGGCGAAGGCGTTCGTCGAGGATGTGCGCGCGCTGGACGAAAGCGTGGCGGATATCAAACTTTGTTCCATCAACGTGAAAAAGGCGCAAAAGGAAGTCGTCTACCGTTTCGTGTGCGACAAAACCGTTCCGGAAGAAGTGCAGCAGAAGGTGGCGGATTTCTGCATGGCGGCGGCGCCGCGGAGTTTCCGTTCGGTGCAGGCGGTCATTTCCAAAGTGGTTGCCGACGAGGATCTGGTTACCGCGGCGATCTACAGGTATATCGAGAAGAATTTTCCCTCGCTCACCTTCGATTTTTCCAAGGAGGACATCTCCGCGGAGGGCGCGAACGGGCTGTTCCGCTATAAACTCAGGATGATCCCCGCATCCTGCGCGTACGTAAAGGGCAACGGCACGCTGAAACAGATCGACGCCTATCTCGAACGCAATTTCTGCGATTCCTTTTCCGGCGAAACGGAGGAAAAGGAGCAGAAAGAACACGTGCAGCTTTCTTCCGGCACGGTGGGCGCGGCGTTCCTCACTTCGGTGGATAAGCGCGTCATACGGGTTTCGGACGTCGTCGTCGTCGACGATCCCACGGCGACCGATTACGCCGTGTATATCGAGGACGCCGTCGAGGCGGGGGAAGTTACCCTGTGCGGCGTCGTTACCGCCAAACGGGAAAAGACCGCCAAAAACGGCAAGGTCTTTTACATCTTCGATTTCGAGGACGGCACCGGCAAGGCGAGCGGCGTGTATTTCACGCGGAAAAACACGGCGGAGCGGGTGGCGAAAATCGAAACGGGGCAGGCGATCATCGCCCGCTGCAAATTCGATTATTTCAAAGACAGGCTTTCGCTCACTCTCGACCGCATCAACCTGTGCTCCTTTCCCGCGGATTTCAAACCGGAACCGAAACGGGGCAAGGGCGTGCCCCCCGATTATACCCTCGTCAAGCCGCAGCCGGCGGAAGAGGTGCGGGAAACGACCTTGTTCGACGTTCCCGAATCCCTGCCCGCCGACCTGACGGACAACGTTTTCGTGGTGTTCGACCTCGAAACGACGGGTACGGAGGCTTCCCGCGACGAGATCACCGAGATCGGCGCGGTGAAGATCGAAAACGGGAAGATCAAGGAAACTTTCCAGACGCTGATCAAACCGCAGCAGCACATTTCCGATTTCATCGCCGATCTCACGGGGATCGACGACGCGCTCGTCGCCTCCGCGCCCGCCTTCGGAGCGGTCGTCGGGGATTTTTACAAGTTCGTTTCCGGCGCGATCCTCGTCGCCCACAACGCCGATTTCGACGTGAAGTTCATCCGCACCCGCGCCAAGGAGTTCGATTATTTTTTCCGCAACAAGGTCATAGACACCGTGCAGATGGCGCGGGAGATCCTGCCCGGGCTTTCGAATCACAAACTCAACACCGTCGCGGAGCATTACAACGTGAAGTTTCTGCACCACCGCGCCCTTTCGGACGCTTACGCGACGGCGCAGATTTTCATAGAAATGATGAAAACCGGAAAAAAATTGCCCGATTTATTGTAAAAATGCTTGTTTTTTCTTGCAAAACGCAAAAAAACGTGCTATAATACAAATACTGAATATCGTATACTTGTATATGAGAACGGTCTTTGCCGCTCTCATATCTTGTTTATAGGGGAGTTTCTTTATGAAATTCATGTCTGCAGAAGAGATTGCAAAAACCCTGCGCCCCGTCGCGGAAGAACAGGGGCTTACGCTTTGCTCCGTGGAAGCGAAAAGCGGGAAAGATCCTTCGATCACCGTCTTTATCGATAAGGCGGGCGGCGTCGATCTCGACGCCTGCGAACGGTTCCACAACGCCATCGACGCGCTTTTGGACGAACTCGACCCGTCTTTCGGCGAGCCGTATACGCTGAACGTTTCCTCCCTCGGGGCGGACAGGCCGTTCGTGACGGAAGAGGATTTCGCCGCGCACATCGGCAAAAAGGTGGAAGTGAAACTGCTTTCGCCCGTCAAAGGCAAAAAGTTCTTTGAAGGCGAACTGCTGTTTTACGACGGGAAAACGCTGCGGCTGAAAACGAGCGAAAAAGAAACGCTCACCTTCGACGCGGCGAATATAAAAAAGGTAAACGAAGCCATCGAATTCGATTAAAATCATAAAGCAAAAGGCAAGGAGAAACAATGATTAAAAAAGAGTTCTTTTCCGCACTGGAAGATTTGGAAAGGGAGAAGGGAATCCCGCAGCAGGTGTTCATCGAAGCGCTGGAAAACGCGTTGGTTTTCGCCTACAAAAAGCATACGGGGCTTTCCGGCGGAGTTACGGTGAAACTGAACCCCGAAAAGAATATGATCCGCTATTTCAGCACCAAGGAAGTCGCGGAAGAGATCACCGACGAGGAAAAGCAGATCCCCCTCGAAGAGGCGCAGCAGATCAAAAAGAGTTACAAAGTCGGCGACGTCATCGAAACGGAGATCTTCCCCAAGGATTTCGGCAGGATCGCGGCGCAGACGGCGAAACAGGTCATCATGCAGAAACTGCGCGAGATCGAGCGCGAACACACCATGAGCGAGTTCGAGGACAAGGAAGGCGAACTGCTGACCTGCGTGGTCCGCAGGATCGAGGATAAAAACGTATATGTCGACATCGGCACGTCGGTGAGCAACAACGGCTCCCAGATCGAAGGCGTGCTGCTGCCCGGCGATCAGATCCCCGGGGAAAAATACGAACTCAATCAGAAACTCAAAGTCTACGTCAAGAAGGTGCGCAACGCCGGCAGAAACGCGCAGATCGTCGTTTCGAGAACGGCGGTGGGCTTCGTGAAATGCCTTTTTGAAAACGAAGTGCCGGAGATCCGTCAGGGCGTCGTTACCATCAAAGCGGTGGCGCGCGAGGCGGGGCACAGAACGAAGATCGCCATCCACAGCGAAGATCCCATGGTGGACGCCGTCGGCGCATGCGTCGGCGCGAAGGGCGCGCGCGTGAACGCCGTGGTGGAAGAACTGGGCGGCGAAAAGATCGATATTATCTTGTGGAGCGAAAATCCGCTGGAATTCATCGCCAAAGCGCTTTCGCCCGCGAAGGTCATCAAGGTCATGGAACTCGACGGGGAGAAGATGGCGCGCGCCGTCGTTCCCGACGACAAACTGTCGCTCGCCATCGGCAGGGACGGGCAGAACGCCCGCCTCGCGGTGCGGCTGACCGGCTGGAAAATAGACGTGAAGAGCGAGAGCGCCGCCCTCGCCGCGGAGGAAACGGAATAACGGAGGTATTTTATGGCTCCAAACAAAAAGATTCCTTTAAGGATGTGCGTTTCCTGCCGCGCGATGAAGGACAAGCGGGAAATGCTCCGCGTGGTCAAGAGCCCCGAAGGCGACGTCCGCACGGATGAAAGCGGCAAGGCTGCGGGGCGGGGCGCGTACGTCTGCGGCGGGGAGGAATGTCTGAAAAAGATGCGCAAAACGCGCGCTTTGGCGCGGGCGTTCGGCTGCGCCGTGGAGGATTCCGTCTACGACGCCGTTGAAGGGTATTTTTCCCGAAAGAAGAATGATCAGAAGTAAAATAGAAACGTATATCGGCTTTGCGATCAAGGCGGGCAGGTACAAATGCGGCGCCAACGCCGCCGCCACCTTGAAGCGGGCGGAACTTTTGGTGCTCTGCCATACCGCCGCGAAAAATTCCGTGGAAGAATGCGTGAAGCTGGCGAAAAGGTTCCGCTGCAAGATCGTTTTGAGCAGGGCGAAAACGGTGGAGGAACTTACGAATAAAGAACATTGCAAGATCCTTGCGATAACGGACGGGTCGCTGGCGAAAGCGATACTCGAACGGTTGGACGATGAATTTACCGAATTCAAGTGGGAGGCAGAATAATCGAGTTATGGCAGAAAACGGGTACGAGTACATCAAAAAAATCGGCAAACTTTTGAGCGAAGGCGAAGTGAAAGCGCTGCTCGAAAGCATCAAAAAAAGCGCGGGCGAAGTGAAGAAACTCAAATCTTCCATCGACGATAAGAACAACGCTTTGCTCAGCGAGCGCAAAGAAAAGGAGCGTAAGGAAAAGGAGGCGCTCGCCGCTTCCGCCGCGGAAACGGAAACCGAAAACGCTGCCGCCGAGCCCGCCGCCGAAACGCCTTCCGCGGAGCCGGCGGAGGAGACCGCCGCGCCGGAGGAAACCGAGGCGCCCGCCGCCACCGAGACGGCGGAGAATGCGCCCGCGCCGGAAAGCGAAGGGGAAAAGGCGGAAACGGAAGAGAGCGCGCCCGCCGCGAAAGAGAAGGCGGAGCCCGCGCCGGCGCGGGAACCGAAGGGGGAAGCGCCCGCCGAAAAGCCGCGGAAAGCGGAAAAACCCGAAAAGAAGGCGAAACCCGTCGCCCCGCAGGACGTGATCACGCAGTCTCCCAAGAAGAAACTCGTTTTCGAGGATACGAGTTCGTGGCTGAGAAAGCCCGAACCTTCCGAAGAGCGGAAACCGCAGCATAAACGGGAAGTATATATACCCGAAACCGGACAGAGGACGGAGCGCCCCCCGCGCAGGGAATACGTGGCGGGCGAAAGACCCCTTTCGCAGGGCGGCGGGCAAAAATCCGCCGGCGGAAAGGTTTACCGCCCCGCCGCGCCCGCCGTTCTACCCCCGCAGGGCAAGAATTTCGGCGCCAACAAGAAGAAGGGCGAAAAGAATTACGAGGAAAAGAAGAGCAGTTCGCTGAGCAAGCGGGCGCTCATCAAACAGTCGGTTTCCGTGGAGGATTTCGACGAGGATAAGAGCGGATACCGCAAAATGCGCCCCGCCAAGAAACAGAAATCGAAACAGGAAGGCGGCGGCATGAAGATCGAGCACGCCGTCATCACCTCGGAGATCATCCCCTTAAAAGTGCTCAGCGAGAAGATCGGCGTTTCCGCCATCGAGATCACCAAGCGGCTCTTTAAAGAGGGCATCATGAAGACCATCAACGATTCCGTCGATTTCGACACGGCGGCGTATATCGCGGCGGATCTCGGCATCGAACTGGAACTCAAACTGGAAAAGACGGCGGAAGACCGCCTGAACGAAGGATTTGAAGAGGAAAACAACGACGCAGCCGCCGTCAAGCGCCCGCCCGTCGTAACGGTGATGGGGCACGTGGACCACGGCAAGACCTCGCTGCTCGACAGGATCAGAAAGAGCAGCGTCGCCGCGGGCGAAGCGGGGGGCATCACCCAGCACATCGGCGCCTATCAGGTAACGGTGAACGGCAAGCCGATCACCTTCCTCGATACCCCGGGGCACGAAGCCTTTACGGCGATGCGCGCGCGCGGCGCGGAGGCGACGGATATCGCCGTCCTCGTCGTCGCCGCGGACGACGGCATTATGCCGCAGACGGTGGAGGCGATCAACCACGCCAAGGCGGCGGGGGTTTCCATCATCGCCGCGGTCAACAAGATCGATAAGCCTGAGGCGAACATCGAACGGGTAAAGACCCAACTCACCGAAAACGGGCTCGTTCCCGAAGAATGGGGGGGAGACGTGATGGTGTGCCCCGTTTCCGCCAAGACGGGGCAGGGCATGGAAGAACTTCTGGAATCCATCCTGCTTTTGGCGGACGTGAAGGAACTTAAAGCCAACCCCGACAGGAAGGCGAAGGGCGTGGTGCTCGAAGCCAAGCTCGACCACAGCAAAGGCCCGGTCGCCAACGTGCTCGTGCAGAACGGCACGCTGAAGGTGGGCGATCCCGTGGTCATCGGCATGGTCGTGGGCAAGGTGCGCGCGATGATCGACGACAAGGGCAGGCGCATCGCCTCCGCAGGTCCCAGCGTTCCCGTTTCCATCATGGGGCTTGACGACGTTCCCGCCGCCGGCGACACGCTGTACGCCGTTTCGCAGGAACTGACCAAGCAGGTGGCGGAAGAGCGCAGGAACAAGCAGAAAAACGAGGTCGCCGCGCAGAAGATCTCTTTGGACGACGTGTTCAATCGCATCGCCGAAGGGGAGATGAAGACCCTCAACATCATCGTGAAAGCGGATGTGCAGGGTTCCGTGGAGGCGGTAAGGCAGTCTCTTTTGAAACTTACCAACGACGAAGTGAAAGTCAACGTCATCCACGCGGCGGCGGGCGCCATCAGCGAAACGGATATTATGCTCGCCGATTCGTCGGACGCCGTCATCATCGGCTTCAACGTCCGTCCGGACGCCAAAGCAAAAGTTTCCGCGGAAAGGAGCGGCGTGGAGATCAAACTCTACCGCGTCATCTACGAGGCGATCGAGGACGTGGAAAAAGCCCTCAAAGGGATGCTTGCGCCCAAGTATAAGGAAACGTATATGGGCAAGGCGGAGGTGCGCGAGACCTTTAAGATCACGGGGGTCGGCACGGTCGCCGGCTGCTACGTTACCGAAGGGAAGATCGTGCGCAGCGGAAAATTGCGGATCTACCGCGACGACGTGATGATCTGCGAGGGCAACGTCAATCAGCTCAAGCGGTTCAAAGACGACGTGAAGGAAGTCAATCAGGGTTTCGAATGCGGCATTTCCATCGAGAAGTTCAACGACGTCAAGATCGGCGATTTCATCGAATGCTACGTGATCGAAGAAGTGAAAGCGTAAAGAAAACGCGCGCCGCCTGAACGGCGGCGCGCGCGTCGTATTGCCGCCGGTTGTCCGCCAAACGGCAGTCGGGCGGCGTGCGCCGCGCGGGAAAGAGCGCGGCGGCGGGAGAGAAAATGAAAGTCAAAAGGAGCGATCGCCTGAAAGGCGAACTGCAAAAGGAAATTTACGAAATCATCTCGAAAAAACTGAAAAATCCCAACATTACGGAGATGTTTTCCGTAACGCGGGTGGATGTTTCCGGCGATCTCGCGCACGCGAAAGTGTTCGTCAGCGTCTTTTCCGCGGATGCGGAGAAGAAAAAACGCACGTTTAACGAGATCGCCGCGTCCGCAAAGACGATCCGCTACGAACTCGCGCGGGTGATGCACGCGCGCACCGTGCCGGAACTGCATTTTCTCGCGGATGATTCCATGGAATACGGCGCGAAGATCGATTCCCTTTTAAAGACCGTCGCCGAAAAGGACGGCAAAAAAGAGGGCGGGCAATGAAGGCGGCTTTATCCGCGATCGCGGCGGAACTGAAAAAATACGCGGGCAAGCGCGTCGCCGTGTTCATGCACGTGCGCCCCGACGGCGACGCCGTCGGCAGCGCGCTCGGCTTGCAGTGCGCCCTCGAAACGCTGAACGTCGCCTGCGACGTGTATTGCGCCGATCCCGTCCCCGCGAAGTTTATGTTTCTCGAAGGCGCGGCGGAGATCCGCCGCGAATTTTCGGGCGGGTACGACGCGCATTTCGCGGTGGATTGTTCCGACGCGGCGCGCCTCGGCGATCTGGCGGACGCGTTTTTGTCGGCGAAAGAGACCTTCAACGTCGATCACCACGTCAGCAACGCGCGGTACGCGAAGTTCGACTATGTCGGCGAAAAAGCCTCCAATTCGGAAAACGTCTTCGAACTCTTTTCCCTGCTCGGCGTAACGCCGTCGGCGCGCGCCGCCACGGCTTTGCTGACGGGGGTCATTACAGACAGCGGCAATTTCGCCCACGGCAACACCACGGCGGAAACCTTTTACGCCGCGGCGAAACTGAAAGAGCGCGGCGCCGATTCCTATACGATAAACTATAAAATGTTTAAAGAACAGAGCGCGGCGCGGGCGAAACTTTTCGGCATGGCGGCGGCGAATATCCGTTACTTTCACGAAAACCGCATCGGGCTTTTGACGATCACCCGCGAAATGCTGGAAAAAAGCGGCGCGAAAGCCGACGAAACCGAGGGCTTCATCGACTTTTTGATGGGCGTGGACACGGTGGAAACGGGCATTTGCATGATGGAAGTGAAGGACAAGACCTACAAGGTCAGTTTCCGCTCGAAGAAAGCGGATGTCAACGCGGTCGCTTCCCTGTTCGGCGGGGGCGGGCACGTGCTGGCGAGCGGCTGTATGGCGGGCGGTTATTACGAGGACGTCGTCGACAGGCTGGTTTGCGCCTGCAAGCGGTTTATGGACTGAATGAACGGTTTTATCAATTTTTTCAAACCCGAAGGGATGTCCTCGGCGTACTGCGCGGGGCTGGCGAAAAAGAAATTCAACCTGCCCTGCGGACACATGGGCACGCTCGATCCCCTCGCCTCCGGCGTGCTGCCGGTGGGCGTGGGCAAGGCGAGCCGTCTGTTTCGGTTTCTTTTGGAAAAGGTCAAGATCTACGAGGCGGAATTCACCTTCGGCAGCGAGACCGACACCCTCGATCGGGGGGGATCCGTGGTAAAAAGCGGCGGGCGCATCCCGACCGCGGCGGAAATCGAAGCGGCGCTGCCTTCGTTTGTCGGCAGGATCATGCAGACCCCACCGAAGTTTTCCGCAAAGTGCGTCAACGGCACGCGGGGCTATCGGCTGGCGCGGGCGGGGGAGGCGTTCGAACTCCCGCCGAAAGAGGTGGAGATCTTTTCTCTGCGCGCCGAAGAGACGGCGCGGAAAGAGACCTTCCGTTTTACCGTGGCTTGCGGCGGGGGCACCTATATCCGTTCGCTGTGCCGCGACGTTGCCGAAAAATGCGGCACGGTCGCCACGATGACAAAACTCGTGCGCACCCGTTCGGGCGCGTTTACGGCGGAAAACGCCGTGCCCTTCGACGAATTCAAGGAAAGTTCCGCGCCGGAAAAATACCTGATCCCCTCCGACGCGGCGGTGGATTTTGAAAAACTGGTCCTGACGAAAGTCGGGGCGGCGCGGCTTTTAAACGGGCTTTATGACGAATACCCGCATTCCGCGGGTCTGTATCGCGTGTATTGCGAAGAAGAATTTTGGGGCGTGGGCGAAATCGGGAACGGCGGCGTTCTCAAAATGCTCGCCTACGTGCGCGGCTGATATGGGAAAAGAAAAGCGAAAATGCGTGCTCGCGCTGGGGTATTTCGACGGCGTGCACGTCGGGCATAAAGCCGTCGTCGGCGCGGCGAAGGCGCTGGCGGAAAAACTGGGCGTTTCCGCAGGCGTGTTCACCTTCGCGGGGGATATTTCCGGCAGGTTCGGCAAGGGGGCGGGCGCGATCTACACGGCGGCGGAGCGGGAAAAACTGCTCGTCGAGGACTGCGGCGCCGATTTCGTGTACGCCGCTCCGTGCAGCGAGGCGTTTTTTTCCCTGTCCAAGGAAGAGTTTTTAAACTTTCTCGAAGATCGATTCGCCGTTTGCGGCTACGTTTGCGGTTTCGATTACACCTTCGGAAAAAACGCCGCGGGGAACGCCGCTTTCCTCGGCGCGTTCGCGGAAGAAAAACGGCGCGCCGTCATCGTCGTGCCGCCGTGCGCCGCGAACGGCGTAAAGGTATCGGCCACGGCGGTGAAAAACCTGCTCAAAGCCGGCAAGATCGAGAAGGCGAACGCCCTGCTCACCCGCCCGTATTTCGTTACCGGCAGGGTGGAACGGGAGCGGGGCGTGGGGCGCGAAATGGGGTTCCCCACGGTGAACCTGCACCCCGCAAAGGAAAAACTTCCTTTAAAAAACGCCGTTTACGGCGGTCATGCCGCGGTCGGCGGCAAAACGTATAAAGCCATCGTCAACTACGGCTCCCGCCCGACGTTCGGATTGAGCGGCGTGCTCGTCGAGGCGCATCTCATCGGCTTCGGCGGCGATCTGTACGGCAGGGAAATGGAAATATCCTTCGATTATTTTTTGCGGGAAATCCGCGTTTTTTCGGGGGAAGACGAGTTGAAAGCGCAGCTCGAACGGGATAAAAGAGAGGTACTTAAAAGATGATCAGATTCGGGCCGAGCGGCAACGCGCAGAGTTTTTTCGACGCCGGCTATAAACACAGCGAGGACGCCGCGCCCTTCGTGAAAAACATGGGGCTCGACTGTTTTGAATATTCCTTCGGCAGAGGGGTCAACGTGGGGGACGAAAAGGCGCGTTCCATCGGCGAAGCCTTCCGCCGCGCGGGGGTGGAGATCAGCGTGCACGCGCCGTATTTCATCAATCTCGCGGGGGAAAGGGAAGGGGTGGAAAAGTCCTTCGGCTACATCCTTTCCTCGGCGCGCACGGGCAGGCTCATGGGCGCGAAACGGGTGGTCTTTCACCCCGCCTCTCAGGGAAAACTGGAGCGCGGCGAGGCGGTTTCCCGCTGCTTGGAAAATTTAGAGGTCTTAACGGAAAAGATCTACGAAAACGGGTTCGGCGACATGCTGTTCTGCCCCGAGACCATGGGCAAGCAGCGCCAGATCGGCACGGCGGAGGAGATCGCGCGGTTCTGTAAGACGGACAAGGTGTTCGTGCCGTGCATCGATTTCGGGCACATCAACGCCCGCGAGGGCGGAACGCTGCAAAGCGCGGCGGATTTCAGGGATCTGCTTTCCTTCATGATCGCGGAACTGGGATTTGAGAAGATGAAAGAGTTCCACGCGCACTTTTCCAAGATCGAATACGGCGCGGGCGGGGAAATCCGCCACCTCACGTTTGCGGACGAAACGTACGGGCCGGACTACAAAGCTTTCCTTTCCGCGGTGAAGGAACTTTCCCTTTCGCCCTATATCGTATGCGAATCGGCAGGCACGCAGGCGGAAGACGCCTTAAAAATGAAGGAATACTACGAGAAAAATTGACAAGCCGCCGAGTTTTTGGTAAACTATATACGGCAGAGGGCGCCGCGCCGCGGCGCGGCGGTGGAAACCGCCGCCCGAAAAAGCCGGTCCCGCGCATGATTTTATCCCGCGCGCCGGAAAAAAGGCGGCGCGCGGCAACGTAAAATGGAAAAAACATTCAGACTGAAAAAAGGCGAGGCGCTGCTCGTTTCCGACGATCGGGAGCGGCGGTATTTCACGGGTTTCGACAGTTCCTTCGGTTACGTGCTCGTAACGGGGGAAGGCAGATATTTTTATACCGACAGGCGGTATCTTTCCGCCGCGCGTTCCGCGCTCGTTCCGAAAGGCTGGGCGGTGGAGGAATTTACGGATATTTCCGCCGTCGGCGCGCGGGCTGCGGCAGCCGGCGCGAAATGCCTGCTCATCGACTACGCGGCGACGACGCTTTCGGCGGCAGCCGAATTCAAGGCGGCGCGCCTGCCCTTCAAGGACGCGAAACGGCGGCTGGACGCGCTTTTCGCCGTCAAGGACAAAGAGGAGATCGCCCTCGTCGCCGAGGCGTGCGCCATCGCGGAGAAAGCCTTCTATAAGACCCTCGAATGCGTGAAAGAGGGGATCAGCGAAAAGGAACTTGCCAACGAACTGGAAAGGCGGATGCACGAATACGGCGCGGAAAAACCGAGTTTCGACACCATTGTGGCGTTCGGTGCCAACAGCGCCGTGCCCCATCACAAGACGGGGGAAACGCGTTTGAAGCGCGATATGCCCGTTCTGATGGATTTCGGCTGCGTTTACGGCGGATATTGTTCCGATATGACCCGCACGTTCTTTTTCGGCGCGCCGGACGACGGTTTTGTGGACGCCTACGCGGCGGTGCTGAAAGCCAACCTCGCGGCGGAAGAAGGCATCCGCACGGGGATGGAATGTTCCGCGGCGGATAAGATCGCGCGGGACGTGCTCGACGCCGCGGGTCTCGGCGGCGCGTTCACCCATTCGCTGGGGCACGGCATCGGGGTGGCGATCCACGAATACCCCGCCGTCGGGCCGCGCGGCACGGGGAAATTGAAGAGCGGCATGGTGTTTTCCGTGGAGCCCGGGGTGTACTTCGAGGGGAAATACGGCATCAGGATCGAGGATACCGTGGTGCTCAAAGGCGGCGTAAAGCGGCTGTTTAAAGACGAAAAGAATTTAATTTTGATAGATTAAGGAGAAAGAATTTATGATCACTGCAGGCGATTTCAGAAAAGGCGTTACGTTCGAGTACGAGGGCAACATCTACACCATCGTGGAGTTTCAGCACGTCAAGCCCGGCAAGGGCGCGGCGTTCGTCAGGACAAAGATGAAAAACGTCGTAACCGGCGCGGTGCTGGAAAAGACGTGGAACCCCACCGAAAAGGTGCAGGAAGCGCACATCGAAACGAAGTTCATGACCTATTCCTATACCGACGGGGAACTGTATTATTTTATGGACGACGAGTTCAATCTGACCCCCCTCAATTACGAACAGGTGGAGGACGCGCTGCAATACATCAAGGAAAACGACAGGGTTACCGTAAAATCCTATAAAGGCACGCCGTTTTCCGTGGAGTGCGAAAACTTCGTCGTTCTGCGCGTAACGCAGGCGGATCCCTCTGTGAAGGGCAACACCGCCACCAACGCCACCAAGGACGCGATTTTGGAAACGGGCGCCAAGATACAGGTGCCGATGTTCGTCAACGAGGGCGAACTCATCCGGATCGATACCCGTACGGGCGAATACATGGAAAGGGTGAAAGGCTGAATAAATTAAAGCGTACACGTCCGTTTTCCGCACGCGCGGGGAACGGGCGTTTGTACGTTAAGGGAGCGGTATGAAAACGGTATTGATCACGGGGGGCGCGAAAGGGATCGGCGGCGCCGCGGCGGAAGTGTTCGCGGCGCGGGGGCATAACGTCGTCATCGATTATCTTTCGTCCGCGGCGCGGGCGGAAGAACTCTGCGCGCGCCTTTACAGGGAATACGGCGCGCGCGCCGTCGCCGTTCGGGCGGACGTTTCTTCCGCCGCGGAAGTGGATTCGCTCTTTGCCGCCGCGGAAAAGGCGTTCGGCGGGGTGGATATCCTCGTCAACAACGCCGGCGTTTCCCTGCTGAAGCCCGTCGACGAAACGACGGAAGAAGAATGGGACGCCCTCTTTGCCGTCAACGTGAAATCCGCGTTTTTGACGGTGCGCCGCGCCCTGCCGTACATGATCGGCAAAAAGCGCGGCTCGATCGTCAACGTTTCCTCCGTATGGGGGCTTTCGGGGGCGTCGTGCGAAGCGGCGTATTCGGCGTCCAAGGCGGCGCTCGTCGGGTTCACGCAGGCGCTCGCCAAGGAACTGGGGCTTTCGGGCATCCGCGTGAACTGCGTGTGCCCCGGGGTCATCGATACCGATATGAACGCCGCATTGGGCGAGGAAACGAAACGCGCCCTCGCCGAAGAGACCGCTCTCGGCAGGCTGGGGCGGGCGGAGGAAGTGGCGGAAACGATCTACTTTCTCGCGGCGGGCGCGCCCTTCGTTACGGGGCAGGCGATCGCCGCCGACGGCGGATTTTTGTAAACCGCGATGAAGAGGCTGAGACAAGACGCGGAAAAATCGCCCGCCGTCCATATTGCGATCGCCGTGCTGATCGCCGTGGGGCTCGCATCCTTTCCCGTAAAGGAAACGATGTCGCTTTTGTCCGTCGAAGAAACCGCCGCCAACCGCTATCTCTTTACGGCGGCGGTCAAAGCCGTTTCCGCAGGGGCGATGCTCTATCTCGTGTTCGCCTACGGCTTCGAGGGCGCGCTTTCGCCGAAGATACGGCGGTTTTATCTCGCGCTGCCCTGTTTTTTGGTTGCGGCGAACAATTTTCCCGTCGTCGCGCTGGCGACGGGGGAGGCGGCGGTTACCGCCCCCGCCGGAACGATCGCTCTCTATCTGGTGCAGACGTTTTTCGTCGCCGCCTTCGAGGAGATCGCTTTCCGCGGCGTCGTCTTTCCGCTTTGCGGGATCGCGCTGAAAAAGAAAAAGCACGCTCTTTTTTGGGCGGCGGCGCTGTCCTCCGCCCTGTTCGGGGCGGCGCACCTCGTCAATCTCTTGGGCGGCGCGGACGTTCTTTCCGTGCTGCTGCAGGTCGGTTACAGTTTTCTTCTGGGGGGAATGTGCGCCGTGTCGCTCCTGATCACGAAAAGCCTGTTCGTGCCGGCGGCGCTGCACTTTATTTTCAACGCGGGCGGGCTGCTCGTGGAGGAACTCGGCGCGGGCAGCATCGTCAATTCGCCCACGATCGCCGTTACCGCCGTTCTCGGCGCGGCGGTGTTCGCGCTGATGCTGCATAGCGCGCTGAAGGCGACGGCGGCGGACGGGATCGCCCTCTGGGGCGGCGGAGAAAACGGGGAAAACGCCGGCGGCGCGCCGCCCGAAGACCGGCAGAGCGGCGACGGCGGCGGGGTATAAACAAAACGAAAGATCAATGCCTTGACAAGGCGGGAAATCCCTGTTAAAATGACAATCGTCCGGAAGGATAAAAAGGAGAAAAGATAAGTATATGTTAACGGCAATCTGCGGGATCAACTGGGGGGACGAAGGCAAGGGGAGAATGGTCGATCTGCTCTCTTCCGATTACGACGTCGTCGTGCGCTATCAGGGCGGCAACAACGCGGGGCACACCGTCATCAACGAGCGGGGCAAATTCATCTTGAACCTGCTGCCGAGCGGGATTTTGCGCGAAGGCGTCGTCAACGTGATGGGCAACGGCATGGTCATCGACATAAAGCACCTTTTCGGCGAGATCGAAAGACTGCGGGAAGCCGGCGTTTCCGTCACGCCGGAAAATCTGAAGATCAGCGCGGAAGCGGTCATCTGCATGCCCTACAACGTGCTGCAGGATTGCTTGGAAGAAGAGCGCCTCGCCGATAAAAAATACGGCTCCACGAAACGGGGCATCGCCCCCATTTACGGGGATAAGTATCTCAAAAAAGCCGTCCGCATGGGGGAACTCTTCGATAAAAAACGGCTGAAAGAGCGGCTGAAAGACATCGTGGAATGGAAAAACCTCACCATCACCGGCGTATACGGCGCGAAGCCCGTTACGACGGAGGAGATGATGGATTATCTCACGCGGTACGGCGATCCGTTCCTGCCGTATATCGGCGATACGGGGCTGTATCTCGACGGCGCGGCGAAAGCCGGCAAAAAGATCATGTTCGAGGCGCAGCTCGGCGCGCTGCGCGACATCGATTTCGGCATTTACCCGTACACGTCCTCGTCGAATACCATCGCGGCGTACGCGCCCGTCGGCGCGGGGGTGCCCAATCACAAACTCGATTTATCCATCGGCATCATGAAGGCGTATTCCTCCTGCGTGGGGGAAGGCCCCTTCACCGCCGAATATTTCGGCGAAAAAGCGGAAGAACTCCGCAAGGCGGGGGGCGAATACGGCGCGGCGACGGGCAGACCGAGAAGGGTCGGCGCCTTCGACGTGCCCGCCAGCCGTTACGGCATCCGCATGCAGGGGGCGGACGAGATCGCCCTCACCAAACTCGACGTGCTTTCCGGTTTCGACGAGATCGAAGTGTGCACGGCGTACGAACTGGACGGAAAAACGATCACGGAATTTCCCTTTTCCGCGGATCTCGACCGCTGCAAGCCCGTCTTTACGAAACTGAAAGGCTGGAAGAAGGATATTTCCGCCTGCAGAAAGGCGGAAGATCTGCCGCAGGAGGCGCTCGATTATATCCGCTTTATCGAAAAAGCCACGGGCGCGTACATTAAGTACGTTTCCGTCGGCGCCAGCCGCGAGGCGTACATCGTTTTGGATAAATAAGCCCCTTGCGCGGGGCGGAGAAGGCGGCGGAGACGCCGCAGACGGAAAAGCGGGCGCGGCGTGCCGCGGCGGAGGAGCGTATGAAAAGAGGATTCGGAATACTGATGCACGTCGCGTCCCTGCCGGGCGATTACGGGATAGGCGGTTTCGGCGATTGTTACCGTTTTTTGGATTTTCTCGCCGATGCCGGCGCGAAATACTGGCAGGTTCTGCCGCTCAGCCCCACGGGGTTCGGCAATTCGCCCTATCAATCGCCCGCGGCGGGGATGCTCAATCCCTATTTCATCTCCCTTGAAGAACTGCGCGCGGAAGGGCTGCTTACCGAAGAGGAACTGCGCGGCGCGCGCACGCAGGATAAGCGCATCGACTACGGGTGGCTTTACCGCACGCGCTATCCGCTTTTGAGAAAGGCGTATTCCCGTTTCCGCCACACGCCGGCGTTCTGCGCTTACGTATCCCGCGGCGCGGCGGGGGATTACGCCCTGTTTATGGCGCTCAAAGAAAAGCACGGCGGCGCGCCCTTCGACCGCTGGGAAGAAAAATACCGTTTCGCCGATCCCGCGGCACTCGATGCGTTTGTGGCGGAAAACGGGCGGGAACTGGCGTTCTGGCATTTTTTGCAGTACGTCGCGGCGCGGCAGTGGAAAAAGGTCCGATCCTACGCCGCGGAAAAGGGGATCGCCGTCATCGGCGATCTGCCGCTGTACGTCGCTTACGATTCGGCGGACGTATGGAAAAACCCGCATCTTTTCAAACTGGACGAAGAGAGAAAACCGGTCAAAGTCGCGGGCGTTCCGCCGGATTATTTCAGCGCGGAAGGGCAGCTTTGGGGCAACCCCGTGTACGACTACGCCGCGCACGAAAAGGAAAATTTCGCGTGGTGGGCGCAGCGCGCGGCGCGGGCGCTGAAAACCTGCGATTTCGTGCGCATCGACCATTTCCGCGGGCTGGATCGTTACTTCGAGATCCCCGCCGGCGGCACGGCGGCGGAAGGCAGGTGGGAGGCCGTTCCCCACGCCGCCCTCTTTCGGGCGATCGCGGAAAAATGCGATATTTCCCGTTTCATCGCGGAGGATCTCGGCATCCTCGACGAGGGGGTATACGCGCTGCGCGAAAGGCTCGGCGTCGCGGGGATGAGCGTGCTTTCCTTCGCCTTCAACGGCGATCCGAACAATCCGTATCTGCCGGAAAAACTCGGCAGAAACACCGTATGCTATACCGGCACGCACGATAACGACACGCTGATGGGGCTGCTCGCCGCCATGAGCGCGGAGGAAAAGGCGCGTTTTATCGCCGGACTCAAAGAGAGTTTGCGCAAGATGAAACTGCGCTGTTTCACGACGGATGACGCCCTCGTCGTATCGGCGGTAACGGAAGCGGGTTTCGCCTGCAAGGCGGACGCGTTCATCCTGCCGCTGCAGGACGCCGCTTTTCTCGGTACGGAGTACAGGATGAACGAACCTTCCACCGACAAGGCGGAAAATTGGAGCGTGCGTTTCGAGCGCAACAGGATCCGCCCCGTTCTGGCGGCGCGGCTGAAAAAACTGGCGGAAAAGTACAGAAGATAGATTTCGTTTCAAAAGGGAGTTTTGCATGGAAAGAGGATTATTGACGCCGTTAAAACTTTTGAGAAGGCAGGTTTTCGTGGAAGTGGCGCGCGTCGCCTTCGAGGAAGGCGAAAACATCAACGAC
The DNA here is from genome assembly GCA_944363555.1 of uncultured Clostridia bacterium. Lineage (GTDB taxonomy): Bacteria > Bacillota > Clostridia > Christensenellales > Borkfalkiaceae > UMGS775. The sequence goes on along the minus strand of CALVUL010000011.1, from coordinate 2,063 downwards.
GCCATCGAGGCGATCCCCTATAAGATCACGCCGGGCGATAAGCCGCTGTATCGGGAAAGCATCTGGCGCGAACGGGCGATCTGTTCGGAACGGGTGCGCCTTTCGATGGGGCTGAGCCTCAGGCCGGAAGATATGCCCGTGCACATCACGCAGGGGCTGCACGAGAGCGACATTGCCGATAAATATTACGAACCGCCGCTGATGCAGGTTATCCCTTCGGCTTGCGCGGCATGCCCGCCCAACCGCTATAAAGTTACCGATAACTGCCGCGGCTGCGTGGCGCATCCCTGCACGGAAGTGTGCCCGAAAAACGCCGTCTCCATCGTGGACGGGCGTTCGGTCATCGATCAGAACAAGTGCGTCAAATGCGGCAAATGCAAGAGCGTGTGCCCCTACGACGCCATCACCCACCAAACCCGCCCGTGCGCCACGGCGTGCGGCGTGAAAGCCATCGAAAGCGACGATCTGGGCAGGGCGCGCATCAACAGCGAAAAGTGCGTTTCCTGCGGGATGTGCATGGTCAGCTGTCCTTTCGGGGCGATCGCCGATAAATCGCAGATCTTCCAGCTCATCCGCGCGCTGCGCCGCGGCGACGAGATCATCGTCGCCCTCGCGCCCGCGCACGTGGGGCAGTTCGGCGAAAAAGCCACGGCGGGCAAACTCAAAGCGGCGCTCCGCCTGCTCGGGTTCAAGGACGTGTACGAAGTCGCTCTCGGCGCGGATATGGGGGCGATCACGGAAGCGAAACATTACGCGGAACAGGTTGCGAGCGGCAAACAGCCCTTCATGCTCACTTCCTGCTGCCCTTCGTGGGCGATGCTGGCGAAGAAGTATTTCCCCACGACCATCGAGAATATTTCCAACACCCTTACGCCCATGGTGGCGACGGCGCGCACCATCAAGCAAAAGCACCCCGATTCGCGCGTGGTGTTCATCGGTCCGTGCGCGTCGAAAAAACTGGAAGCCAGCCGCAGAACGGTGCGCAGCGACGTGGATTTCGTGCTGACTTTCGAGGAACTTTCCGCCATTTTCGAGGCGAAGAACATCGACGTGGAAACCATCGAATGCGAAGAGGAAATGAACGACGCCACCGGCGCGGGCAGGGGGTACGCCGTCGCGGGGGGCGTTGCCGGCGCGATCGAGAAGTGCATCAAAGCCTATTATCCCGACGTGGAACTGCACATCGAGCACTGCGAAGGGCTTGACGAATGCAGCAAGATGCTGATGCTGGCGAAACTGGGCAGGAAAAACGGCTGTCTGATCGAAGGCATGGGCTGCCCGGGCGGCTGCGTTGCGGGGGCGGGGACGAACATACCCGTCAACAAGGCGGCGAACATGGTGAAAAAGGTGGTGGAAACCTCCGCCGAATCCGTGCCGCCGAAAGAACTTGAAGAAATCAACTTAGGCTGAACGGCGCATCCCTTCAAAAGAAGGCGGAAACGCGCAGAAAGCAGCGCCGCCCCGCGAAGTATCGCGGGGCGGCGCTGCTTTAAATTAAAGTTTTTCTTTATTTTTGATATAATCGATATAGCGTGAAATTTCCTCTAAACCGTCGTCGGAAATTCCGTGCATTTTTGCGGAAATCGCACTGATTTTATTATTTTGCGGAAAAAGCGCGTTTTCAATTGCCAACACAGTGTCTGAGCGCGGAGAACGGGTTGCTCCGCTGAATATTTGTTTTAGCGTGCCCTCGGGAATACCGCACTTTTCCGAAAGTGTTTTATAGGTGATTTTTTCTTGTTTTAAATATGCTTTAATTTCCGAAACAGTCATCATTTTATTACCTTTTGCTTTTATAATAAAGAAAAAGTTTTAAATTTGCAACTATTTTATTGGAAATTAGTTGACAAGTTATACATTTATTACTATAATGTATATTAAGATATACATTCAATACTTAAAAAGGAGCGCATTATGATTTCCATTTTATATTCTCTGTATCTCGGTTATCGCCGTTTGCACCCGCTCGACGCGGAAACGGACGACGGAGTCAGGCAAAACCGCGCGGATTACGAACGGCTGCACGCCGAGTTTTCCTCCCGATTGAGCGAAGAGGACGGCGA
>CALVUL010000010.1 GCA_944363555.1 uncultured Clostridia bacterium | reverse complement strand
TGCCGTCGGCAAAGCCGTTACGCGATATGTACCGATTCTTTCGGGACAGAACGGTTTCAGTTCCAGAGCGCAGCTCAAACCGTTCCCGTCGGCAGAATAACCTCTTTTTACAAGACAGGCAACGGCGCTGGCGTTTCCGTAAACGGTAAGTTTTCTATAACCGATATTGAACGCATCTTGCTCTAACCGCGGCAGAAGGTCGATATAATAAAAATGGTCCGAATGCGTATGGGTGAGTAAAACGGATTGTATTTGCGACGAATCGATATGATATTTCGCAAAGTGCACCATCGACTCGGGGGGAAAATCGATCAGCAAATCGTCGTCGATTAAAATTCCCGTGCGGGTTCTGATTTCTTTTTTACCCTTTTTTCTTGCATTCTCGCATACGCGGCATTTGCAAAACGGGCTCGGTATTCCGCAGGAATCGCCGGTGCCTAAATATCTAATTTTCATAAATCCAATAACCCCGCGTCGTCGACGGATAAAAATACCGTGTTCTTTCCGTTTTGTACAGCATTCTTCAACTGCGTTGCAAAAAAACGATCTGCCGCAAGAGTCGGTTTTATTTCATCGCCTTTATAATTCGGCTCTTGTTTGAAAAACCGCGCCCTCCCGCATTGTAAATCCAAACGGATTTCTCCTAACGTTCCGTAAATACAGCAATATTCCCTCTTTTCGCCCGCCGCTCCCGCATACGTCAATCGCACGACGGAACCGTTTTTCAGTTGCAACGCGACAAAACCGTGCCTGTACCCCGAAGCGCAATCTTGCGACATTTTATCTTTTATTTTTTCGCCGCATATCGCTAACAGCAAATAAATACATGAACGCAGTTTTTCTTCCGAAACGCCTTCCGGCGCGTTCAAAGAAAAGTCTGCAGATTGCACCGCGCCGATTTTCCCCTCCGCAATGAGGGCGAGAACTTTTGCCGCGATCGGTTTTAATACAATTGCATCGACAAAAAATTTCTTTTTTGCCGAAACGGCGTCCGTATTCTTTTTCAACTCGGTGATGAGGGCGACATCCGCAGATTGCTCTACGATCTCGAAATCCGAACACGGATTGAAATAAGATAAAAACGCTTTACTGCTGTTTCCGTTAATCGATAATTTTATTTTTTCCATATTACTCTACCGTCAACGACTTTCCCCCCGCCAATCTCGATTGTTCCGCCGAAAACGCGAGTTTATGACTGTAATGAGAATCCTCAGCCAGACTGATCCCCATCGGACGGCCTTGCCCCAGCCTGAACGTTATATAATCGGAAACGAGTTTCGCATCTCCGCCGTTGTGAGAAGCGCCGTCGCGTATTTCCGCATTATAATCGACTTCATAGGGTTGCTGCCCGAACAGATTCACTTTTATTTTTCCGTCGTTAAATTTTCCCGTTAAGTACCCTTTGCTGCCATATACGGACGTCGTTCGGTCGGTAATCGTCGCTGCAAACCCCTGCATCAACAAACTTGCCGTTACTCCGCCCGAAAAACGCATCCCGACGATTTGCCTGTCGCACACGTCGTTATCGCTGTGAAACACACAATCGCCGTAATGATGGGAACGCTCTGAAAGATACCTCTTGATATTTTCGTCCGAGTAGTCGAATCCATAGGGCACATTCATCATTTCATGATATTTTGTATAGATATCGACAGCATTGTAAGGGCAGTTTTTCAAATCGCAATCCACGCAGTAATGCGCGCTGCCTTTCGGCGCGCTGTCTTCGCAATAAAAATGCAACCCTCCGAAAGAAGCGATCTTTTCGCATTTTTTGCCGATCAACCAATATATAATATCCAAGTCATGACAGCATTTTTGTAGAATTATCGCGCTCGATAAATCCTCTTTCCGCCAATTTCCCCGTACGAAACTTGTCAAATAGTGAAAATACGATACGTTTTCCGACTGTTCGACGGATAAAACCTCCCCCAGCAAGCCGTCTTCCACGATCCGTTTGATCCCTTGATAAAAAGGGGTATAACGCAAGTTGTGGCAAACGACAACGTTTCTGCCGAGTTTTTTCGCCGTATCGATAATGTCCGCCGTTTCTTCCGCCGTAGGCGCGACGGGCTTTTCCATGAGAAGGTCGTAACCGAGTCTGAGCGCGGTCTTGGCGTGCCGATAATGTTCCCTGTCGGGAGTGGCGATGACCAACACGTCGGAACGTTTTTTTTCAAAGAACGTTTCTTCATCGTAAAACAGTTCCGCTTTATCAACGCCGAATTCTAAATGAAATCGATTTGCGTTTTCCTTGCATTTATCGCACGCAGAAACGATGCGCGCTCTGCCGTCTGTAAAAAAATACTTTCCGTATATACCTCCGCGGTTTCCCAATCCGATAAACGATACTGTCAGCAAATCCCACTCCTTTTTTCCGACGGCTGATTATACATCGGCATGCATGGCCGTTTGGCATTAAAAATCATCTTTATTATACCCCCCCCCCCGATATGATTGTAAATACAAAAAAAAACAGTATACTATCAAAAAAACACAATGATGAAGGTTTGCATTTTTGTTTTATTTTTAAAATTTCACGGTTTTTGCAAAATTTTTTCGGAAAATCTTGTAAAAATTTTTTTATATGTTATAATAAAAATATAATAAAAAAGGTCTAAAAGGGGAAAAACATGCCTTCAAAAAATTTTTACGGCACAAATAACAATAACATTTACATCAACTGCCGGCTTATCGCGGCATATTTATCCACGGTAGGCCCGAATTATTCAAACGATTATCCGGATTACAAAAAAGAACTCACCTCAAACAATAATTTTTACGGTTTTTTACATTGTATCGACGGAAACGGAAGCATAGACACAGTGCACGGCACACTGCATATCGGCAAAAACGACTTCGTATTTTTTCGTTACCACGATATTAAAAAAATGCATTGCGGAAAGGAAAAGTGGACTTATTTCTGCGTATGGTTTTTTACGCCGTCCATCGAACTGAACTTCAATACGATTTACAATTTTACGATATCCAAAAACGAACACGACGACATCGTCAACATGATTGCGTTGCTCCAAAATAAAACATATATCGACACCTGCATCGCCAATACGACGTGTATGCTGCTTGTCTATCAATTTATCAAACAAATCGGAGAAAGCACTTTTATGCGCTCCTACTCCCTCTATATGCGAAAGGTCTCCGCCCATATCAACAAAAATCTCAGCGGCGATTTGTCGGTTTCTCAACTGGCGGCTTTGTGCGGCTTTTGCAAAAACCAGTTTCTGAATATCTTCAAGCAATATTTCGGCATAACGCCGAAACAATATATTCTGCGCGCAAAACTCGAAAAAGCATGCTTTTTGCTTTCCTGCACCCACGAATCAATCGTAAACATCTCTAACGAACTAAATTTCAATTCCCCCTCGCATTTTACAAGTTGTTTTCGGGCGAAATTGGGAGTATCGCCGGCAGAATACAGAAAACAGCATTTATTATTTTCCGAAAACGGCTTTTTATCGGAAGAAAATGAAAATTGCTGACCTTTTGCTTATCATGATCAGAATTTGCCCGCCGCAAAAACGATTTTTTACAACCGCATAAAAAAAGAGAGACGCATTTTTTTGCGCTCTCTTTTAAGTTTTCCGTTAAACTGCAGACGGGCGTGGATTAAAGCGAAGCCTAAACCGCACGCACGCATTGCGAATATCCGCTTTCCGCCCGCGGCGGCGCTTTTCAGGCAGGATTCGCGGGCGCTGAAAACAGAAATCCCCCTCTGACGGTGGGACTGAATATCCGAGTTTCGTTTGTCGTTTCCGCCGAAAAAACGCTTAACCGTTCAACCGCCGCGGCAGAATATCTGCCGCGGCGGTTGAACCAAAGCGAATCATATTTACGCGTCTGTTTTTTCGCCGCCCGCCCGTAAGGCGGGCGGCGAAAGCATTACGCGAAAAGCCAAAGCATTACGCGAAAACGGCTTCGAACACGGGCGCGTTCGTCAGCGTGAAATCGTGCAACGCGATCTCCCCTTCCGCAACCGTAACGGCGAAAGACGTGATTTCCGGACGCGCGTTTTCGATCTCCCTGCGTTTGGAACTGTAGACCTGTTCGTTGGAAATAATGAAGACGCGCGTTTCCCCCGCGGCGAGCGAGATTTCCGCCGGCAGCACGCCGATGCTGCCCGTCATCGCCTCTTCCGTGGCGTATTCCGTAGCCGAAGTCGCGGAAGAGAACTGCACCGTTACCGGCGCGCTGCCGGTATTGGTTACGGCAAAACTCAGCACGTAAGCCTTTTCGTCCGCACCGTCCTCATTTTTCATGAAGGGCGCGAGCGCGGCGTTCTCCGCCAACTCGACGGAACCAGACGACAGTTTAAACCCGTTTTCGTACGCGGAGATCGTTCCGCTTTCCGTAACGGGCAGATCCGTAAAGGCGACGCCCGTCATTTCGGCGGCGGCTTCGTCCACATAACGGAAGTCGTAAATGCGCCACGTTACCGGTTTGGTCGAAATTTTGCCGTCGGTACCGTCCGTTTCCACTGCGTACATCGTGAATTTCGTATGGTTATCGGCAACGGCGGCACGCGGGATGACCAGTTTGCGGTACCCGTTCGCGGGCATCTGTACAGCCAGTCCGTATTCCCACCTCCAACTGTCGCTGGTTACGTAATACGAAGTGTTGCCGACAGGCGCGCCGACGCCCTGCACATAACTGGCGAAATACAGTTTGTAGGCGAAATCCTTTTCGTTGTAGATCCACATCACCAGATAGCCGTCCTCCGCAGCCAAGAACTTCTCGATCTCGGGCGAGCCGGAGGTTGTGATATCGATCCCCGAAAAACCGTTGTGCGTGGGCGTTACAGGGACGTAACTCGGCGCGTTTTCGGGCGTTACCGCGACGTCGGCCGCCGTAGCGCCGTTGCCGCCGTACCCGCTGCCCGCAGAGCTGAACGTGAGGAACACCGTGCCGACCTGCACCGTGTATTCCTTGACGAAGGAGAAGGGCTTGCCGTTGAGCGGTTCTTTCGCAACGCCTTCGTAACGGATCTTGATATAGCCGATGCCGTATTCATCGCCTTCGCCCACGACGATCGCATCGCCGCTTTCCGCATCCGCGTCCGTGGTGAAGAACGCCGTCTGCGTGATGTTGAAATCATCCGCCGTCCAGCCGTTATACTCGAATATGAAGTATTCGCCCGCGGTGATGTCGGGAACGGTAAACGCGGTATGATCGGGAATGATCGAGGGCATTTCCATGCTGTTGAAGATCATGGTTACGTCTCCGCCCGTTACGTTCACCGTAACCGTCGCGGGGATCGCGCCGGCGGCTTCCACGCTGTACGTGAACACGTATTCGCCGGTTTTGCCCGCGTCGAAGGTAAGATCGTCGCCGACCGTTACCGGATCGCCGTCCGGATCGACGCCCGTCACGGCGACTTCCATCCCGTCGCCGTTCAGCACGATGGCTTCGGGCAGGGCGTATGCCTTGTCGAACTCGGTTTCAAATTCGTAAACGCCGCCTTCCACGGTAACGACGGGGTTATCCGTCGTGAATTCCACGGTAAGGGATTGTTCCGCCCTGTTCCCGCGGGAATCGGTCAGCGTCCACGTGATCTTGTATTCGCCGGTGTAAACGGGTTCAAACGCGCCGTTTACCAGCGCAGCCGTTTCGCCCCGCGGGTCGGTAACGACGGCGGAGAGGGTTTCGGATTCGTAGAACGTGCGGCAGGAGATCTCCACGGGCACCGTATAGATCATGCCGGGGGTCAGTTCAACCACGTCCTCCCATTCCGCGGTCTTGGTAACGGTGAGCTGCGGCTTCGTGTCCACGGCGGGCGTGTAGCCGGCAAAAGAGCCTTCGCGCACGGTGAAGTTGCTGAACGTCAGTTCCCCCGCGCCCTCGATCACGAGTTGCGCCGTGAAATCGCCGGGATCCATGCCGAACATCGCCGCGACGGCGATCTCCACCCTGCGGCTTTCGCCCGCTTCCAGCGTGGGCGTTACGTTCTCCGTTTTGCCCGTGGGTTCGTTGTATTCGTCGTATTCCGGCACGGTTTCCAAAGTATAGAAAATGCTTGCGCCCGCGACGACTTTATACGTAACCGTTTCTTCGCCGGTGTTGGTGATCACGAAGGTCAGAACGGCGTCCTTCTGCCCGCGCACCGCGGAAGAGAACACTTTTTCTACCTGCGTTTTATCTACGCTTTCGTCGAAAAGATCGGCGTATACGCTGCCTTCGCCGGTATTGACGATCTTCAGCGCGTTGTCGTCCCCGTTATAGGAGACTTGTTCGACGGTCGCGGAGCCGTCGGAAACCGGCGTACCCTCGCCGTCCGTCAGCACGGGCAGACCTTCGGAGAAATCGTACGCGGCGGCGCCGGCGAATTCTTCGTCCGTGAGGATCTCGAAATCGAGAACGATGAAGGAATCCCCCTTATTATTCGTCCACAAACTCACGGTATTGCAGTTATCGCCGAGGTATTCGCGCGGGATGATGACTTCGCGGTAGCTGTATGCGGGCATCTGGAACACGAGGTTGACTTCCCACAGTTTGCTGCCGGTATTGTATTCCGTGCCGATGGCGCCGTAGCGCTCCGCGCCGTCCTGCGGGCCGCGGTGCTGGAACACCATGCGCAGGGTCTTGCCGTTCGGGTTAAAGATGAGATAGCGCATATAGCCGCCTTCCTGCGCGAGGAACGCGTTGCGCGCGTCTTCCGAAAGGTTGATGCCGCCCCATGCTGCCGTCGTGGTGATCTGCATGTAAGACTGATCGTAAATGCCCGGGCGGTAATGCAGTTCTTTGATGTGCGTCGTGATGAAATCGTTGAACGCGGGGTTGGAAACGGTGAACACCTTGGTTACCGTGCCGGTAACTTCCGCATTGTCCTTCGCGGTAAGGATGTACTCGATCTGCACCTTGCCGGCGACGAGCACGAACGGTTCTTCCGGATCCGCTTCGATCCATTCTTCCGTATCGAGAGGCAGGTAAGAGGCTTTTACGGAAACATCAAAATCTTCCGTGGTATAACCGAGCCATTCGTAGGACGCGCTGCCGCCCATCTCCGTGAAGGAAGGAACGTCGTATTCTTCGCCTTCGTCCATCGATACGGGGAAAGCCTCCGTAAAATCGACTTTCGGCGCGCCGTAACGCACGGTAACGGTTACGTCTACCGGATCGGTCTCGTGCCCCATGGAATCTTTCGCAACGTATTCAAATACGTATTCGCCCGCCATATCCGGCGTGAACACAAAGCCCGTAACGGCGTCGCCCGCGGCGAAATCGCTGCCGGAGGGCGCGGACTTCACCGTTACCGTGGCGACGAGGGCGGTATCCACCGAACTGACGACTGCCGCTTCCGGCAGCGCGATATTCTTCGCCCCCTCTACGGAAATCTCCGTTTCGGCGACGTCCAACGTGAGCATGTATTCGGTAACGTGGATGGTGTAGATTACCGGATCCGCAGCCGTACCGAAAGCGTCTTCCGCCGTGTAAGTGAACACGTAATCGCCGACGGAAAGCGCGTCGAATTTACCGTCCGTAACGGTTACCGCGCCGCCGTCCGGCGCCTTGCCTGCAACGCTGACGGCAACGTTGTCGTCGCTCTCGCTCAGCGCGGAAGCCGCGGGGATCTCTATGCCCTTCGCTTGGCGGTAGGTCGCTTCAAAACCGGTCGCGGCGAGATAGATCACCGGCTTATCCGGCGTTGTGAAGGTAACTTTCAGCTCCACCGGTTCCGAACGGAGATCGCCCTCCGCCGCCGTATAGGTGAAGGTGTGCGCGCCCAGTTCCGCGATGGTCGCGGTAAATCCTTCGATCGCAACGGACTTGCCCGAAGGCGCCGTCCCGACGATCTCTACGGTTGCCTCTCCGCCGTTCTGCGAAACCGCCGTGGCGGAAGGCAGCACGTAACTGACTACGGCTTTCGTGCTGACATCGAACTCGTCCGTATCCACGGTGAGCAGCGGCGCCTTGTTTTTCGCGCACGCCGCAAACAGCGAAACCGAAATCAGCGCCAGCGCCGCGAGCAGCACGGCAGGTAATGTTCTCTTTCTTTTCATGTTCTTTTTTCCTCCTTTTTTTTATAATTCGACGATGCGGAAATTATGCAGAAGCACGTCGCACGCCGATTTTGCCCCGATAAAGATGGAATTGATGTCCGCCACGGTATCCTGCCGCTGCGAGATCATCGTGGTATCCACGTGCACGGTAACCGTTTCCCCCGCAGCCAGCGTGGAACGGTTCACGTAGGTGTTCACCGTATTCATGCCCACGTACATCACGCGGTTATAATAGGCGTCGCTGTACTCCGTTGCCGAAGACACCTGATCGACGTCGGACACGTTGGTGATGTCGAACACGAGTATGCTCTTGCCGCGGGTGGCGGGATCGACGAAAGAGGCGATCTGCTGCGCAAAGTGCGCGTCGGAAAGCAGATCGAAGCGGACTTCCGCGCCGCCCGTATAGGTGAAACGCAGCCCTTCCGAAGAACCGACGAGGGTGGCGCCATCCGCCTGCCCGAGCATGGAATCGAAGGTGCTCGCTGCCGTGAACGGCTCTTCTACGGCGACGGTCTCCGCCCCGCCTTCGTAAACGACGGAGATTTTGCGGAGATACACGGTGTCCGAACGCACGCCGTCCGTTTTATCGACGGTCAGTTCGTCGTAATCGTTGGTCCAATCCATCCCGAAGGTCAGATCGAGCATCCTCAGATCGCCCAGTTCGTCGCGGGGGACGGTGATGCGGAAATAACTCTTCCCCGGGATGGGGTTGAATCCGCGCTGATAGCACTTGTCGATCCATTCCGAACCGGGCTCGCCGCCGTTGAAACTGCCGTCGTAAATGCCGTAATCGTACACGTTGAGATAGAGCACCGCCTCGCCGTCTTTCGGATTATACCCGTCGATGACGAGATAGGAGTTTTCCGAATGGTTGAAGGATTGCAGCATGGGGTTGCTTTCCTCCCAGCGGAGCCCGCCGTAGGCGGACTGCGTCTGCATGATCACGTAATAATCCGTCCCGTCCGCGAGAAATTCTTCTTCGCTGCCCGTGGAGAACAGAACGGGATAGCCTTCGAGATCGTCGTTATCCGTGAAAGCGGCGGTATCCGAAAAATAATCGTCGATCTCGATCTCGAACGACTGCGTGGAAATGGTCTGCGCGGGCGCGGACTTCGCCGCGATCTCGTATTCCAGTTCCACCTTGCCTTTCGCAAAGGCGTGCCGCGCTTCGGGATCGGAAATTTCCGTTGCGGCGCCGCCGTCCGGCGTGTACGTTGCCGAAACGATCCTGCCGAGATAGTCTTCCGTCGTCGTGCCGGCGTAAGCGTGGGAAACCTCTAAGATTTCGGAAAAATCCGGAAAAGCGAATTCCCAGCCCGCCTGCTGTGTGGCGTAATCGGCGACGTCCGCGGCGGGCGACACCACGACGCCCGGGTCCTTATAAAAGATCTTATAAGTTACCGTATCCGCCTTCACGCCGTCCGGACTCGTCGCGTCGTAATAGATCGTGTACGTGCCGATCTTCGTTACCTCGAAACGATAGTTGCTCGTGCTGATCTCCACGTCCTCGCCGTCGGGACCGACGCAGCGCACCGTTTGCGTACATCTCGATACGCTCACGCGCATGGACGGCGCGCGGTCTTCGCCGACGAAATCGCGCACTTCCCCGCTGCCTTCGACAGACAGCGTGATCACCGGTTTTTCCGGCGGCGTTTCGGGGGTCTTTGTGCCGTCGTCGTTGCAGGCGGCGGCGCCGACGCACAGCGCGATCGCCATAACCGATGCGAAGAGCAACAGCAAAAGTTTCTTCCTCATTGTTTCTTCCTCCTTTTTTTTAATTATATATTAATCGGGCAGAACCGCTCAGACGGCGGGAACGGACAGAACCAGCGGGTCGCCGCTTCTGCCGAAACCGTCTGTCGGGGTGATCCTGACCGTCATTTCCATGCCGATGTATTCCACCGGCATCAGGACGTTGAACTCTCCGTTCCCCACGCCCGTATACCAATAATCGGATTGATAAAGTTTGTCCATCACCGTTTCCCCGCCGTGCGAGATCTCCACGCGGTAGGAATCGATCACGTTATCGCCCGTGAGGGCGGGGGCTTTCAGGCTCAGCTGCAGCCTGCGGGGCTGCGAGGGATTCCACCGCGCCGTGCACCCGTGCTCTTCCGCAAACTGCGGCACGGGCGTTTCCGCTTCGCGGGCGGAACGGACCAGCGTGAAATCCTGCGCGGAAGAAGCGTTTTTCACCGACCATACCGCGCCGATCTGCTCGCCGCTAAGGCAGTCGTACCGCCTGATCTCGATATGGCGGGTATATACGTCTACCAAAAGCGCGTTGCACATATCGTTGAAGTTTTCCGCGTAACTCACCGCCGCGTCGCTCTTATCCCCCGCCAGCGGCAGATACTGCGAATCGACGTTGTCGTAAGGCTTGCCCGCGGGGTTTTGCTGCGGGGTGCACACATACGTGCCCGGGCCGATGTTCACGACCGTGCAGTAATTCTGGTCGATGCTCAGCGGATGGAAGGCGGAAAAATGCGTATGCCCCGTGAACACCACCGCCTGCGGGTACTTCGCAAGGATCTCTCTCATCCACGCGTCGTCCGGCTGCTTCCATTCCGATTTATACACCGATCCGGACGGCGGAATGTGCGTGGCGATGAAAATCGGCTGATCGGGGTTCTTTGCCGCCGCCGCGGCAAGCCGCTCTTCGGTAAGGCGCTTCGTATCCGCGGAGATGTTTGAACTTACGTCCTTAAAATCGATGGCGAGAAAGGTATAGCCTTCCACCTCGAAGGTCGTGTTCGGCTGCGCGCCCGTGTGGAGCGACCATTGCAGCAGCGCTTCGGCGTCATTAAAATTGTAATAAAATTCGTGGTTGCCCGTCGTGAACATGAAATTCTGCGGCTTATAGAGATCGTTTTCACCCCACACTTCGTCCATTACCTCGCGCATCGCCTCGTACGCCGTGGCGATCTTGCCGTTGTTCTGCACGTAATCGACGATGTCGCCGACGGCGAGCACCGTTTCCGTTCCCTTTTCCTTGAAAAAGTTCAAGGCGGCTTTCAGGTTCTTTTTCGCGTTGTAAAGCGAAGAGGTCTTTAAAAGGATCTGTTCGTCGCCGGGCACCTGCGTATCGGCGAACACGCCGAAGGTAAACACGTATTCTTCTTTTTCCTCTTCCCCTCCGGAAGGCTCTTCCGGTTCCTCCGGAGCGGGAGGCGTTACGGGCGTTTCCTGCGGCGCGCAGGCGAAAGTTCCCGCGCAGAGCGCCATGCAAAGCAACAGAATAAACGCCGTTTTCAAAATGTTTTTCATTGTACGTTGCTCCTGTAATAAACACAAACGTTATCGATGAGGAAATTCACCGGTTCATCGGTCTGCGGCGCGGTTACCCGCACGCGCAGTTTCTCTATGGCGGAAAAATTGGTGCTCCCCGCCGTCGGGATCCCGATTTTTACTTTCGTCCACCTGCGGGGGCGGAGCAGCACGGAAGTGCCGATGTAATCGGTATCGCGGTCGTCGATCAGATTGAAGGAAAATTTCACGACGGTTTCATCCGGATTATAGGCGTAAAATTCGATCGCCTCGATCTTGGTGAAATCCTTGTCTTCGGGCGTAAAGAAGGAATCCAGCGCCACCGCCGTTTCGCTGTAATGCGCGGTGAATATCAACGCGCTCTCCCCTTCGTACGCGGTATCCGCGAGATCGACGGAAAGATCTTCCTGCGACCAGCGGTTTTCCTCCGCGTCGTCGATCACCTTCCCGTTCCCCGCGGCATACCCGTAAAGCGTCGTTTCCGCCCCGTTTACGGACACCTTCGTTTCCAGCACGTTCCCCGAAGTGTTTTTCAGCAGCACGCACGCGGTGTAAACGTTGCCGTTCCCTTCCGCCGCCACGCCGTTCACGGTTACTTCGGCATTTTCGGGCGCATACACGTTCACGCGCGTCATCCCCTCCTGCGAGGCGCTGATGCCGGAAGTCGCCATCACGCCCTGCGAGAGCGCTTCGATCATCTCCGCCACGCAGCGGCGGGCGCGGAACACGAGTTCGGGATCATCTTCGTAGATCACGCCCGTATAGAGCGTATCGTAGATGTCGGACATCAGTTCCTCCATCGTAACGCTCGTTCCGTATGCCGCGTTGGCGGCATTCAGCAGTTGTTCGAGTTGGTAAAGATATTCATAGTCCTCCTGCGCGTCGCGCACGGCGGCAAGACGGATGGTGGCGATGGGGTCGTTGCCCATTCCGTAACGGTTGCCGGGATAGAGCAGATAGCCGTCTCCGTTGACCTGATTTCCCTCTCCCGGGAAGGAATCGGGGTCGGTCCACACGTCGCGGTCCACATAGCCTTCGGCGTTGCCCATCCATTTCATGAATACATTGGTGCACCAGTAGAGATTGCCCTTGATGTCGTAATCCTTCTGCATCCAGCCGAGCACCCGCGGCCCGACGAGGGAATCATCCGTATGATAAGTTACATAAGGATTTTTAGGCGCGACGCAGCCGTACCACCAGATCTCTTCGCCGTTGAGCTGCGCCTCGAAGGTATCCTGAAAATAAGCGCTCGTATCGTCGCCCGAACCGAACGCCGAAAACAGCGGGCACCACGTGTCCACGCCTCCCGCGAGCGTTTCGTTCATGGCAACGGTAACCACGTTGGACATATCCAGCAGGGACTGCGCCAGTTCCTCTATCCCCTCTACGTCGGCATATTTTTCCTTCAGTTCCGCCGCGAGGGAGGCTTTCATTTCGCGGATATCTTCCGTCATTCCCCGCACCATGTCGTAGGAAGAACGGGGCGGTTCGTCTATGGTGTATAAAAACGCCTTTTCAAAGATGTCGAACTCCACCTTGCCGTCTTTGATCACCGCTTTCGCCATCTCGTTGAGATACATCCTGATCCGCGAAGCGTTGATCGTCTGCCCCGACCACATCGTGGGCACTTCAAAACTGAACACGTCGTCTCTTTTCGCATATTTGTAAGCGACCGCGGCATACGTTACCGGATCCACGAAATTGGATTCGTTTTCCCGCCCTCTGCCCGTTTTGCTGCCGGGCAGCCAGTCCGCGCTGATTTTGTAGTCGAGCAGAAACTCGTAATACGCCTCTTCGAGCGCGTCCACGTCGCAGTCGTCGCCGTAAACCGAATCGAACATCCAGCGCCACATGCCGAACGCCGTCTTTGCGTGCATCGTGCGGTTGAGCGTGAAATCGAACACGTAAAGGGACAGCGGGATCTCGAAACGTTCGCCGTCCGCAGTGAGCGTTACGATCCCTTCGTAATCGCCCGCGGCTGCCGTTTCCGGCACGACGATGTTGAACCAGAATCCCTGATTCTGCATCGTTTCGCCTGCGGCGATCTCGATGCTGTTTTCCCCGTATTCCACGATCTTTTCATAGGGAATGATGGCGTCCGGATACCAGCCGAGCGGGTAGGCGCTGTTGCTGGGGCGAGCGGTTTGAATATAATGCTGCACGAGCACTTCCACCGCGGAAGCGGGGATCGTGCCGCCCGCGCCTTCGAGATCGGATACCGAAAGCGTATAAGCCGCCACGTCCTTTTTCGCCGTGAGGATGAGCTGCCCGCTTTCCGTTTCCCCTTTCGCCGCCTCCACGTAGATCTCGCGGAATTTCACTTCGTTTTCCGAATGCCGCATGATCTTATCGGTGGTATAGGCGCTCCAAATGGAGAAATCCGCCGTTTCCAGCCCCTCGGGATCGGTGGACGGCGTATGGAAAAACTCCGCCGCCTCGTACTGTCCTTCGGGAAGTTGGGGTTTCTTTTGCCCGTCGTCCTTACAAGAGACCGCGGACAACGCCGTAACCGCCGCAAGGACGGCTGCGAGTATTTTCAAAAATCTTTTACCCATGGGTTCCTCCTTTTCCGGTCAGCCTTTCAGTCCGCCGACCGATACGTTATTCATCAGCGTGGACGAAAAAATCAAAAACAAAACGAGCACCGGCAGCATGGATACCAACACCCCCGCGAAGAAGAGCGGGTAGTTTGCCGATCCCTGCCGGATGACTATCTCGAAGCGATACAGCCCGAGCGCGATCGTGGGGTTGCGGTCGAGATACAGATAGGGCGTGAGATAATCGTTCCACGTCGAAATAAAGGAAAGCAGCAGCAGCGCGAGCAGCGTCCCCCGCACCTGCGGCAGCATCACGCGGAAAAACGCCCAGAAATTTCCCGCGCCGTCCACGAACGCCGCCTCCGCATAACTCCACGATACCGTCGTGAACGCGGCGTAAAGGAAGAGAAAATAATTCCCGAACCCGTTCGCCGCCGTAAGGCTTACGCCGATCACGTTGTTTTTGAAATGCAGATCGAGCATGAGCTGATACATCGCGGGAAGCGTGCCGATGCTGGGAAGCATCATTAAAACGATCGCGGCAACATAGATCGCTCCGCTGCCGCGGAATTTATATTTCGCCAGAATATACGCCGATAAACTCGACGACGTGATCGCCAGCCCCGCGCTGAGCACCGAAAGGAGCAGACTGTTGCCGAGCATATCGAGATAACTGTGCTCTTCCACTTTAAATTCCGAAAAAGCGAGCGCGAAGTTCCTGAGCGTGAACCTTGCGGGCAGCCCCGTGGGATCTACCCAATATTCCGCGCTCGTCTTCATCGTATTGAGAAAGGCGATCGCAAAGGGGTAGATGAGGGTAACCGTATATAAAAGAAACAACACGCTCACCGCGGCGAAGACCGCGCGCTGGAACGGGGTGCGTTTTTCAAAAGTAAAGCGCTTATATCTGATCTTGTTTTTCACCATCTTTCGCACCTCAGTATTCGATCGAAGAAGAAAGTTTGTTCAGCGCCCAGCGCACCAGAAACACGACGGGGACGGACAATGCGGTAAAACACAGCCCCAGCGCGGACAGAAGTTCTTTTCGGGTGGACATGTAATAATAGATGTAATACCCTATGCTCCCCGCCTCGGAAAACCGGTTGCCGCCCATGCTCTCCTGTTCGAGCAGCAAAATCGGCTGCACGAAACTGAAAAACCCGCCCAGACTCATCAGCAGGATCGTGGAGAACGTAGGCCAGATCAGCGGCACGATGAACTGAAAGAGTTCGCGCGTCATCCCCACGCCGTCGAGTTTGGTCGACTCCATCACTTCCGCGGGGATCCGCCCGATCGCGCCGTTGAACACGAGAAGGTTCGTACCGAAACCCGTCCACAGCGTAAACGCGAGGATCGCCCAATGCTTCGTCGCGGGATTGCCGATAAAATTCGGCACGGATCCGCCCCCCAGCATTTCGTTGATCTTCACGATCGTTCCCGTAACGGGATCGAAAAAGTTGCGGAACAGGATGGCCAGCACGACGGTGGAAATGATGCTCGGCAGGAAAAACACGACGCGGTAAAACCGGTATAAAAATATCTTTTTATACAGGAAATAGGACAAAAGCAGCGTTGCCGGAAGCGAAATGCCGTTGCCGAGCACGAAATAAAACAGCGAGAACTTGATGCAGGATAGCAGCTGATTGCCGGACGCGCGCGTAAGTTCTTCCCAGACGAAACGGAACTGTATCAGGCTCCATTCCCTGTGGTAGAACATATCCGCCCCCACGCGGTTATACTGGAACGCGTACAGGATCGAGCGGAAGTTGGGGATCACCCAGAACAAAACGAAGTGCGCGACCGGCAAAAGCAGCATCAGACAGCGGAACGTAACGCGCTTGCGCCGCGCGGCGCGCATGGAATTTCTTTTTTCCCGCGCGCCGCCGCGGACGGCTTTTTTTTCTTCCATAAAGCCTCCGTTACTGGATTCCGCTCAGCCGAAGCATCGTGGACCAGTTGTCCGTATAATAAGCCACTTCCGCGTTATAATACGTCTGCGCCGTATATTGCTTGGAGAAGAACGCGCTCGCCGGCGTGATGCCGATCGGGAATTCTTCCAGCGCCGCCTGCCCGTAACGGAGCGGGGAAAGCAGGTTCATGAAAAACGTCAGATCGGAAGTCGTCATCACCTCGTACTGCGCCGCCCTGAAATTGGTCATATCGTCCTGCAGGCTGTAATTTTGCACGTATTCGCGGATATAATCGGTCTTGAACGCTTGGAAAGATCCCGTCGTCCGCGTGAAGATCGCCGCCGCCTCGTCGGAATAGAAGTAGGTGAGGAAGTGTTTGGCGATGTCTTTTTCCTCGGAATAACAGGGGATGAACACGCCGTGCGTGGAAGCGAGCGTGTAAACATACTGCGGCACCGCGTCTATGCTTCCGTATTTCTCCACGGCGGCGCTCAGTTTGGGCGTGGGCATGATCTCGAACATGGAACCGTCCTGCCCGTTCGCCGCGGTCTCCGTTTCAAACCAATCCCCTTCCGGACACATCAAAACGCGCTTGGAAGGATTCGTGAAGATCGCCTGCGCGGATTTGTTGGTCAGCGTGCCGCCGCCGGAAGAATCGTTCACGTTGGCAAGCAGGGTTTCGAGCACTTTATATGCTTCCAGTTTGCCCTCCTGTTCGGTCAGCGCTTCGATCTGCGGCGTCATCACGTTGCCGTTCGTCGTGCAGCGGAAAAAGTTTTCCACCGCATCCATGCCGCTGTACTGCGCCCACCACACGTTGATCAGATAATTCCAATACGTTTCCGTCCACACGAAAGGCGTAACCTTTTTGCCGGGGTTCTGGATATTGTACTGTTTCACGTCCCCCAAAAGGGCGATCAAATCGTCCGTCGTTTCGGGAACGGTGAACCCGCACTCTTCAAACAGGTCGGTGTTGTAGAGCAGCCCGCAGGCGCCCGCCGCCCAGCTCAGCGCAAACTGCGCGTCGCCGTTCACCGTGGAAAGCGTCATCGCTTCCGTAACGTTTTCGTTCATCTTTTCGCGGATGGTTACCTCTTCTCCGTACACTTTCGTGTTGTAGAGTTTGGTCAGATCTTCCAAAACGGAATACACGCCCCACTCCGTGCCCGTCTGCTCCGCGTAATATTTGGAAAAGTTCGGCATGGAGGAAAAATACAGGTCCACGTCGTTTTGTTCCGGACCGAGCGGCAGGGTGTTTTCCACATCCGTTTCGATCATCGAACGGGGTTCGATATCCACCGTAACGTTTTCAAATTTTTCTTCGTATTTCGCGGCGATCTCTTCGAGCCACGCGTAATGATAGCCGCGGTCCATCACGTAGATCTTGAGCGTGCGCGGCGTGGCGAACATCTCTTCTTCGTCAAAGACCTCGGGCGTGGTATCCGCTTCCGGCCCGACGGGACCGGTGGTCGGCTTGCACGCCGTTAAAGGGGCGATAGCAAGCAATGCGCACAAACAAAAAACAAGCCATTTTTTCTTCATGATTTTCTCCTTTCAGTTTATTTTTTCGAACACGGTTGTACCGTTTTCAGAAAATCCCTGTACCAATAAAAAGAATCTTTCGGCGTGCGTTTCTGCGTGGAAAAGTCCACGTGCACCAGACCGAATCGTTTGGAATAGCCGTAGGTCCATTCAAAATTATCCAAAAATGTCCAAACCAGATAGCCGGCAATATCCGTTCCGTCTTTCTTCGCGTCCGTCATTTTCCCGATGTGCCGTTGCAGATAGTCGATACGGTCGGCATCGTGCACCTTCCCGTCGAGGCAGACGTTATCCAGCCCGCAGTATCCGTTTTCGGCGATGATCACCGGTTTTTTATACCGTTCGTAGACGAATTTCGAGATCCAGTACAGCCCGTTTTCGTCCACCCGCCAGCCGAGCCCGTTCGCCGGATCTCCCTTTTTCGTCGGCGGCGAATACGGTTTTCCGTCTTTTACGCCCATCGGCGAACCGCCGTAAACGTTCTGATAGAAAAAATCGCACGGCTGCCCGATCTCCCGCAGATCTTCCGGACGGATAAAATCCTCGGTATCGGGATAGGCTTCATAATATTCTTTCGGATAATCCCCCAGATAAACGGGGTCGCAGTACAAAGAGAGGGAATAAGGCAGCGCGTCGTATAAGGCGAACGTGCTTTTTTTCGCCGCCTCGATCGTTTCCGCGTTTTCGTTTTCCGGATAAAATCCGATCGCGCAGTTCACGAACCCCGCCGTCGCGTGCGGCAAGGTCGCGCGCAGCGCCGATACCGCGCGGCCGTGGCAGAGCAGCAGATGATGGATCGCCGCGCGCATTCTGCCGCCGTTCAGCCGGTCCCCCGGCGCGTGCGCCGCGGTAACCAGCCCGTCGCCGATGACGCACTGCGGCTCGTTGATGGTGGAAAAATGCTTTACCCTGTCCCCGAACGCCTTCGCCGCGATCTCGGTATAATCCGAAAACCAGCCGGCGAAATCTCTGTTCAGCAGCCCGCCGCAGCGGTACAGCGTTTCCGGCATATCCCAGTGATACAGCGTGACGAGGGGTTCTATATCGTAACTTTTTAAAATATCGATGACCTGATTGTAAAAATCCACGCCGGCGGGATTTACCTTTCCCCTGCCCTCCGGAAGGATCCGCGACCATGACAGCGAAAAACGGAAGGCGTTTACGCCCAACTCTTTTAAGAGTTTGAGATCGTCGCGGAAACGATGATAAAAATCGCAGGCAAACTTGCCGTCCGCGCCGCCTTTTACGTTGCCTTTTCCCTCGCAGAACGTATCCCATATCGATTTTCCGCGGTCCGCCTTGTCCGCGCCGCCTTCGATCTGATAAGACGAGGTCGCCACGCCCCATAAAAAATCCCTGTTTTTCCGCCGTAATGTTTCCATCTTTCTCCGTTCTTTCAAAAAAGTTATATTTTTCCTGAATCTTTATGATTTTCGGTTTGTTTTTCAAAAAAGTTGCATTTTCTTTGCCGATCTGCTATAATCGGTTTAAGATCGTTTTCAAGGTTTTTTGCGCCTTTTTACAATTTCATTATAATGAAGAGCAGGCGCGAAGTCAATACGACTTTG
>CALVUL010000009.1 GCA_944363555.1 uncultured Clostridia bacterium | reverse complement strand
TGCGGGAAAAGGCGGGGGCGTTCGTCCTCGAACTGGGAAAGAATAGCGATCAAAGCCTTGTCGGCGCGGCGTACACGCTGCCCGAGATCACCGCGCAATCCGATCACGGGAACGTTGCGATCACGGCAACGCTTACCGATCCCGACAACGCCGTTTCGGAAATAACGGGCGGCGCGTTCACTCCCGAAAAAGTGGGCGAATATCTTTGGAAGGTAACGGCGGTCGATTATATCGGCAGAACGATGACGGCGGAGTTCATCCTCGACGTTCAGCCGAACGATATGCCCGTCATCTCCGAAGTCGATCTGCCCGAAGTCGCCGTCGCCGGCGAAGAGATGATCTTCCCCGATTTCGAAGCGAAGGATTATTCCGGCGGTTCCGCGGCGGAGGCGGAAAAGAGCATTTCGGTAACCTTCAACGGCGAAACGGTAACCCTCGGCGCGGACCGCGCCTATACGCCGGAAATGACGGAGGATGACGGCGATTTCCTGCCCATGACGGTTACTTACAAGGCGAAGACCGCCGCGGGGGAGGAGGCGGAGGAAGAATACACCGTCGTCGTCGCTAACGTGCGGCGGCAGATCACCCAGACGATCACGGGATACAAGATGAGCAACTATTTCTACGGCGCGGGGGATTTCACCATTCTCGACGAACCGCCCGAAGAGGATAATCAGTCCCCGCCGCTGTATTACCGCACGCAGACTTCCGGCGCGACCCTCCGTTACGTGCGCCCGATGATCGCGCAGAACGCGACGATGTCCTTTTACCTGCGCGGCGGCGCGAAAGGCATCACCGTGTATCTGACGGACAGCAAGGACAGTTCGATTTCCGTAGGCTTCCGCTTTGCGCCCAGCGCGGCGGAGAAAGGCGAAAGTACGCTGACCGTGCTCGGCGACGACACCGTTTACGAGGTGGGCGGCACCTTCGCCGAAGCGAAAAAAGAGTTCCGCTTCGTCTACGACGACACCACCCGTTATCTGACCGTTGCGGCGCCGGAAACCAACGCCAATACGGGTATCGGTTATATCCGCACCATGACGGACGGTTCCGATTTCAACGGCTTCCCCAGCGGGCTGGCGTACATCACGCTGGTCTTCGGCGAGGTCGACGAAAGCGCGGATATCCGCATCGTGAGCATGGGCAATCGGCAGTTCTTCTATAACTCCACCACGATAGACCGCATCAACCCGATGCTCGGCGTGAAGGGCAGTTATCCGCAGAAAGTGGAGATGGGCGAAACGCTGGAAGTGCTCCCCGCGAATATTTCCGACGTGCTGACTTCGGTTACGGGCAGCGTGTCGGTAACCGCGCCGGACGGCACGGTGCTTTTGGAGAACGGCTCCCTCGAGGAAGCGCACAGCGTAACCGTTACGCAATACGGCTATTACCGCGTCGTCTATACCGTGCGGGAAAGCATCGGCAGCAACGTATTGCAGCAGACGTTCCCCGTCAACTGCGTGAGCAACGAAACGGTGGTTATCACGGCGGAGAGCGCGATCCCCGAAACGCTGGCGGTCGGCACCGTCTGGATGGGATCGGACGTGCCTTCCTTCCGCGCGGAAACGAGCGTGTTCGGCGATGCGGATATGCTGAAACGCGCCATAATCATCGACCCCGACTTCGTGTTCACGCCTCTCGTTACGGAAGACGACGTGGTGGCTTACACCTTTGAAAAAGCAGGTCGTTATACCCTGCGTCTGTACGCGCAGGATCCCGATTACAACACCGCGTACGTCGATTACACGATCACGGTGTCATAAGGAGGAGAAAAGATGAAAAAATCCTATCGTAAAATCGTTTTCAGCCTGCTGCTGGCGTTCGTGCTGGTCTTCGGCGCGGCGCTCGCCGGCTGCAAGGACAATACGCCGGAAGATAACGGCGGGAACGGCGGACCCTCGAAACCCGTTTTCGAAGACACGCAGTATCTGCTTTCTCAGAACATGACGAGCGATTACCGCGTCGTCATCCCCGACGATCCGGACGAGCGCGACGAATTCGCGGCGGACGAACTCGTGTATTTCTTCCGTCAGGCGACGGGGATCACCCTGCCCGTCTACGAGGAATCGGACGCCGGAGCGGCGGATCATCTGCTGATCATCGGCGATACCGCGCTCCGCAGGGAAGCGGGGCTGACGGCACCCGATTCCATCGGCGATACCGGCACCCGCCTCGTAACGCAGGGGAGCAATCTTTTCCTTTTCGGGAAGACCCCGTTCGGCGACATCAACGCGGTGTACGATTTTCTCGAATACACCTATAATTATCGTTTTTATTCCGACGGGTGTTTCCGTATCGATTCCGTCGGCAACGCGGCGCTGAAGGCGTTCGATTACACCTGTACGCCCGATATCGACAATATGGCGATGATGTACGGCGAACTCAACGACGGCATGTCTTGGACGCGGCGTCTGCGCAGCATCAACTATTATCGGAGTTGGATTTCCGCGATGTACGCGCACACCTATTTCAAGATCCTGCCCCCGTCGACGTATCTAAAAGATCACGAGAACTGGTACAGCCCCTTCACCGCGGAAGAGGACGGGCCGGCGAATCTCTGCCTCACGCGGGGCGGCGACGAGATGATCGACGAATTCGTCAAGCAGGTGCAGATCCTCATCGAAGCCGAAACGGATGAAAGCCGCGAGTATTTCATGCTCGGGCAGGAAGATAACTTCTCTTTCTGCAGTTGCGACAGTTGTACCGCAAAGATCAAGGAACTCGGTTCGAGTTCGGCGGTGATGATGCAGTTCACCAACAAGGTCGTGGAAAAACTCAACGCGTGGCTCGCGGAAGAACATCCCGACAGAACGGTGCATTTCATGACCTTCGCCTACAACAACACCAAGACCCCGCCGGTGAAACGCGACGCGAGCGGCAACTACCTGCGCAACGCGGAGGGAAAAATGGAAGCGGTGGACGAATCGGTCAAGGCGGTCGACAACCTGTCGGTGATGTTCGTGATCAACAACGTCGATTACGCCGTGCCGTACTATGAGGATGTTTCCGTAATGAATATGCTCGAAGGCTGGAGCGTCATTACCGACGAGATCACCATCTGGCAGTATTCCACCAACTTTGAAAACTATATGGAACCCCTCTTCAACTGGGGCTCGATGAAGACCAATTACGAAACGCTCAGCGATTACGGCGTGTTCTATATCGCCGAACAGGGCAGCCACAACACCAAGACCGCCACGTTCACGGAAATGCGCCTGTTCGTGATGTCCCAGCTGGCGCGGGATAACAGCCTCAACACCGGCGATCTGATCGACGAGTTCATGGAAAATTATTACGGCGCCGCAGCGCCCGCGATGAAGGAACTGTTCAACCGCTATGCCAACCACTGCATGGTGCTCATCGGGAACGGCTGCAGCGTCATGTCCGGCGGGGCGAGCATGATGAACCGCAACAACTGGGATTTCATGCTGCTGGAAAGGCTGCTTGAATGCATCGACGAGGGCATTGAACTCCTCGAACCGATCAAATCGACCGATCCGGAACTTTATAACACGCTTTACGAGCGCGTGTACAAGGAATCGCTGTGGATCCGCTTCTGCGAACTGAGTTATCACGGCACGTATATCAACAACGTGGAAGAGGAAAGAACCAACTTCGTGAACGAATGTTACCGCTACGGCATTACTGCACCGCGTGAAGGAGGCGCAAACTGGGATAACATATGGTGATCGAACGTAAAATCGAAAAGACGGATACCGTTCTGGCGGAAACGGGAAAAACCGATTTTATCGCGGTTTTGCCCGATCATCCCGACGAATACGAGAAATTCGCGGCGGAAGAACTTTGCCGGATCTTCGGCATGGCGGCGGGCGTACGGCCCGAAACGGTTTGCGAATCGAAGCTGAAGGCGAAAAGCCGCCGCATCTTCCTCGGCAAGACAGACGCGCTGAAAAAACTCGGCGAAAAGCCGACCTTCGAGGAATTTTGCTACGACGGCTATAAGATCCGCACCGCGGGCGAGGACGTATACGTTTTCGGCTTGCAGCGCGGGACCTACTTCGGCGTATACGAATTCTGCCGCATCCATTTCGGGTATCGCTATTACGCGAAAAACGAGATCAGGATCGACAAGGCGGAGCGGTATTTCCTGTATAATGCCGCCGTCTTTGAAAAGCCGGACATCGCGGCGAGAAGTTTGGGGTTCTGGTCCACCTTCAAGTTCGACGAGGGCGAAGGCAACGAGGAACATACCGCGCGGCTGAAACTCGGCAGGAATCTCTATTCCGACTGGATCTTGTCGGCGCACACCTATTTCACGATTTTGCCGAAGGAAAAGCATTTCGCCGATCATCCCGACTGGTACAGTCCCGACGGCGCCAACCTCTGTCTGACGAACGAGGAGATGCGGAAGGCGTTCGTCGAGAGCCTGAAAAAGATCATTTCCGAAAAGAAAGGCAACTACCTCATGATCGGGCAGGAGGACAATTTCGGGTTCTGCGACTGCCCGCGCTGCCGCGAGAGGATCGAAAAGACGGGCAGCCCCTCCGCCGTGATGATGGAGTTTTCCAACAAAGTGGCGAGGGACGTCAAAGCGTGGCTCAGGGAAACCGATCCCGAACGCCCGCTCACGCTGGTAACCTTCGCTTACAACGCCACCAGCAAACCGCCGGTCAGGACCGACGAAAAGGGCAACCTCGTGCCGGTGAGCGAAAGCGTGGTGGCGGAGGACAACCTCGCGGTGATGGTGGTGCCCTTTTCCTGCGTGTATTCCAAGGCGTACAACGACAAAAAATACAACCGCGTCACGGCGGAAAATTTCGAAGGGTGGAGCGTCGTTTCCGGCAATCTGCACGTGTGGACGTACTGCGTCAACTTCGATAATTACATGATCAATTTCAACAATTGGGGCATGATGAAAAAGAATTATTCCATTTTACACGATTACGGCGTGAGTTTCATCTTCGATCAGGGGGCGCACAATTCGCCGACGCCGTGTTTCGAAGAACTCCGCCAGTTCCTGCAATCGAGCCTTTTATGGGACCTCTCGCAGGACGAAGAGGCGCTGACCGACGAATTTTTCAACGAATATTACAAGGACATCGCGCCGCACATGAAATTATACTGGCAGCTGATGCGCGCGCGCTGGGACTTCATCGAGGAAGCCTACGGCGAAGGGGCGCGCACCGGCGCGGGGGATTCTTCTTATTGGAATCTGGCGCAGTTCTGGCCGAAGGAGTTCCTTTCCTGCTGCATGAACGTGCTCAACGAGGCGCGCGGCAAACTGGAACTTCTGCGCGCGGCGGAGTGGGATAAATATATGCTGCTGCGCCCGCGGCTGTTAAAGGACAGCCTGTCCGTGCGCTTTATCCTGCTCAACGTATACGGCAACGATTACGGCAGCGAACTTGCGCGCATGGTGCAAAAGTTCAAGGATGACTGCAAAGCCTGCGGCATTCTCGCCTTCAACGAGGGCGATTTCATGGGCGTTTGCTGAAAGCCGCCGCGGCGGCAGACGGGCGTTCCCGCCCGCAAACGGGAATCTATTGTTAAGATAAGGAGCGATTGAGATGAAAAAATTACTCTATGTGCTGGCGTCTCTGATTTTCGTGAGCGCGATAGGCGCGTTCGCGGCGGCGTGCAAACCGGACGAACCGGAAACGCCGCCGGAGAACGAGATCACGATCTCCATCTCCGGCGCGGCGGAGCGCACGCTGGTGGAAGGGCATACGCTGCAGCTCACCGCGGAAACCAACAGCAAGGAGACGGTTGTGTGGAGTTCTTCCTCCGAAGAAAACGCCACGGTCAGCGCTTTAGGACTGGTTACCGCCGTCAAGGAAGGGAAAGCGGTCATCACGGCGAGCGTGGAAGGCAAAAGCGCCGCATGCTCGATCATCGTCGAGCGCGACACCACCCTTATCGGCTCGTATTGGATCGGGTTCGAGGGCGGCAAGACGGAAGAAGTCGTCGAAAAGGGCGAAACGCTGCCCCTCCGCGCCGCGCTGTATCTGGGCGGCTCGGGCGCGGTGGAAGGCGCGGCGCTCCGCTACGAATCGGATAACGAAAACGTGGCGACGGTGGATGAAAACGGCACGGTAACGGCGGTTGCCAGCGGAACGGCGCACATCACCGTAAGTTATACGCCCGCGGAAGGGGACGGCGTTCCCGCACCCGACGACGCGGTGTTTACCGTCGTCGTGCCCCGCGATCTGCGCTATGAAATTTCCTCCGAAAAAGAGGATCTCGCCCTCGAGGCGGACAGAAACGACCGTGAAGTGCAACTGACCGCCGCGGTGTACGAGGACGAAACGGAAATTTCCGACGAGGAATACGAAAAACTGGTGTGGACTTCCTCCGATCCCGAAATCGCCTCCGTGGACGAAAACGGCAATGTTACGGCGCGTTCGGAAGGCGAGGTTACCATTACGGCGAGTTACGATATCGGCAGCGTTTCCTGCGCGGTAACGGTGTGGACCGATTACATCGGCAGCGGGGAAGAGTTCTACGCGATCTACGAACGGGAAAACTGGGCGCAGGGCTGGTATCTGCTCACCGACGATATCGAGATCCCGCCCATCGGCTCCGATCCGGCTCATTCCGAAGGCATACTGAATTATACCTACGTGAAGGGCAGCCCGCAGTTCAGCGGCATGCTGGACGGCGGCGGGCACACCCTCGGCAACATTTACGGCAGGCTGTTCATGGGCGTTAACGGCGGCACGATCCGCAACGTTACGCTGAAAGGCGAATCGGGTTACTGGGGCGGTCTGTTCGGCGATTATTTCGAAAGCGGGCTCGTGGAGAACGTAACGGCGGAGATCACCTTTACCAAAACGGAGGCGACGAACAACACCACGGAGTGGTGGAAACGCTCTACCGGCGGGTTTTTCAACTTCGCGCAGGGCGGCACGTTCCGCAACGTAACGGTGTACGCCGTCATTCCCGACGACATCGATACGGACGCTTCTACGGAGGCAACCGCGATGATTTCCGAGATGTCCGCATTCGGCAGATCCAACGCCGCGGGCAGCATCTTTGAAAACTGCCGCGTCTATGCGGATAACACGGCTATCCAATTCGCCGCGCTGGCGCAGCCCACGCAGTTTATCGACTGCTCCGGCACGGTGGAAGTGTGGACGGGACCCTACACCGTGGAGCATTACAAACCGAACGCGGAAGGCGGATACGACTTGTTCCTGACGGAAAATCTTAAGGCTCCCGTCGGCAGCACGGCGACCGCCGCGGCGCAGCCGCCGGAAGGCTACGTCCTTTCCGAAGGCTATGTCGGCAACGTGGAAAGCGCCGTCATTCCCTACGACGGCAGCGCGGTTACGCTGAAACTCTACTATGTGGAAGAGGGGCTGATTATCGAAACGGAAAAAGACAGTTATGTTTTCAACCTCGATGCGAACGAGGTTACCGCCGCAGCCTCCGTCATCGTGGAGAAATTCGGCGCCGCGGTGGAGGATGCGGAAGTGATCTGGTCCTCCTCCGATCCCGACGTCGTGGCGGTGGACGAAAACGGCAACCTCACGGCGAAAAAGGAGGGAGAAGTTACCATCTACGCCACCTATAACGGCGTAAGCTGCAACATCACCGCCGCCGTTTACACCCGATTTATCGGTTCGGACGCGGATTTTGCGAAGATCTATGCGACCGACGCCGAAGGCGTTCCCGAATATGCGGACGGCTGGTATTACGTAACGGCCGATTTTGCGACGGTCAACAGAAACGTTCAGTTGATCAATACGCCCTTCTCCGGCAGACTGGACGGCAACGGTTACACGATCAGCGGCGTCGCCAACAGGATCTTCACGAGCGTGAACGGCGGCGTCATCCGCAATATCAATTTCTCCGGCTATACCGATTCGTGGGGCGGTCTGTTCGGCGAGGAGATCGCCGGAGAGAGCGTCGTCGAAAACGTTACGGTTACGATGGACGTAAGGGCGTCTTGGGCGCTGGAGTACGACAAGACGTACGCGCACCGCTCGCTCGGCATCCTCGCCAACTATATCAAGGGCGGCACGCTGACGAACGTAACGGTGTACGCGGATATTGCCGACGACATCGGCACACAAGCCTATCAGGACAACGGCAACGGGCCGATCTATCCCGTCAGCGGAATTTCCGGCTTGGGCGATATGACGAACAGCGCCGCCACGGTTTCGGGCTGCAAGGTGTATTCCAACGATCTGAGCATTCAGTTCGCCAAAGGATACGCGGGCGCGGTAGAGGGCTGGTACGCCGATTACAAGGTGGAACATTACGTTTACGACCTTGAAGAAAACGCTTTCGTTCTGTATACGGCTACGAACGAAAAGGGTCTGCGCGACAAAACGGTCGAGGCGCAGCCCGTCGACATCGAAGGATACTTCTTCTACGCGGATAATCGGGGCAACGTAACGGAAGGCGTCGCTCATGCGGACGGCTCGCTGGTGCTGAAACTCTATTACGCCCTCGAAAACGTCTCCATGGAGGCGACGACCGAACAGAACGTGAACCTCAGCCTGACTTCGGGTCAGCAGAACACGGCGAAGAGCGAAATCAACGTGCTTTTGGGCGAAACGCCCGTAACGGAAGGCGTTGCATGGAGTTCCGCCGACGAGGACGTCGCCGTCGTGGATCGGAACGGCAACATAACCGCCGTCGCCCACGGGAAAACGGAGATCGTCGCCATGTACGGCGGCGTTGAAGTGCATTTCAACGTAACGGTGTACGATATGTTCCTTGCCTCCGCCGCCGACTTTATGGCGATGTACGCGCAGGAAAATTACGAGATGAAATGGTATCTGATGACGGAGGATATTGCCCTCGATCCCGCAACGGAGGATTGGACGAACTATGTGATCAAGTCCGATTCCAAGGTATTCTCCGGCGTGTTCGACGGCGGCGGGCATACCCTCGACGGCATCCATGTGCGCATGTTTGCGCAAGTGAACGGCGGAACGATCCGCAACCTCAACGCGATAGGCAACGCCGGTTATTGGGGCGGCATCTTCGGCAACACCATGCGCGGCGACAGCCTCGTGGAAAACGTAACCGCCACAATTACCTTGTCGAATACGACGGGGCACGGCGAAGAGTCTATGAGCATTGCCGCAAGAAACGGCGGTTTGTTCTGCTATGTTTCCGGCAGATTTAAAAACGTTACGGTTTATATGAACGCCGCGGACGCCGAAACGGGGCAGTTCCCGTTGAGCGAAGTTTCCGCGTTCGGTTATTGCGACGACGCGCTCGCCGTGTTTGAAAACTGCAGGGCGTACAGCGACGATACGAGCATTCGATTCGCCTTGGCGGTGCAGCCGCAGCAGCTTGTCGACTCCGTCGGCGCGGTCCACAAATCGCTGACGCAGGCGGACGCGGGCAGCGCGCAGAACCTCAGCCTTGCGGACGACGATTCGATCCGTATCGTCATCACGGACGCGGGCGCGGAAGAAATCGTATGGACGAGTTCCGACGCGAGCGTCGCCACGGCGGAAAACGGCGTCGTTAAAGCGCTGAAACACGGCGACGTTACGATTACCGCCGCTTACGGCGACAAGAAAGTCGACTTTAACGTGAGAGTTTACGATAAATTCCTTGCGAGCGACGCCGATTTCGGCGTGATGTACAACGACGCGCAATACCACACCAAATGGTATCTGATGACGGCGGATGTAACGCTTACGACCGATTACGAATCGAAAGTGATCTATTCGACGGCTGCGTTCAGCGGGCTCTTCGACGGCGGAAACCACACGATCGCGGGGCTCACGCACAGGCTGTTGCCCAACATGGTGGAAGGCGGCGCGGTGCGCAACCTGAAAGTGGAAGGCGCGGTCATGGACGTATGGGCGGGCGTGTTCGGCGAACTCATGCAGAACGGCACGCTGGAAAACGTGGAAGTTACCGTTAAGATGACCAACACCGTGGCGAACGGCGACGGCATCAACTGGTTCCAGCGTTCGGCGGGCGGCCTTTATAACTTCATTGCGGGCGGCACGCTGAAAAACGTAACGGTATACGTGGAAATTCCGTCGGATATCACCGTTACCGGCGCGTTTACCGTGGCGCAGATGTCGGCGTTCGGCGCGATTACCGCTCCCGCCGCGGCGACTTTCGATAACTGCCAAGCGTACAGCAACAGCACGGAAATTCAGTTTGCCGCAGGCGTCGCCGCGGATAAACTCGTGAACGGCACGAGCGGCGAAGTGCAGAGTTGGACGATCGGAGAATAATTTCAGATGACCTCGACTTTCCCGCGGAGGAAAAATTTCCTCCGCGGGAAAAAAGGGTATTGACAAACTTTTCGTTATAGACTATAATAAAACAAAAAATACGAGGGTTACCGCAATGCATTATGAAGAGAGACTCGTAAAGTATATCAGCCTGCTTCGGGAATTTACCGTGAAGCGGGCTTTTCCCGTTTCGGGGGTGAAATATCTTCCGTGCGATTACAAGAAAACCGGCGAAAAACTGCCGGATACGAAGGATTTTATTCCCTTTTCCAAAGAGGATTTCTGGGGCGGGAAACAGGACAGCCACGCGTGGTTTTCCTTCCGCGTAAAGCTGCCGGAAAAAGAAGGCGTTTACCGCTTGAAGATCAATACCAATCTCGGCGGGTGGGACGCGGTCAATCCCCAGCTGATGGCGTACGTGAACGGCAAACTCGCGCAGGGGCTCGACACCAACCACACGCACCTTTACGTTACGGACGACTGCGACGTGATGCTGTACGCTTACAGCGGGCAGAAGATCGACGCGCGCCTTTCGCTGTTCGTCGTGCTCGAAGAAGTGTGCGAAAAGAGCGAGAAACTCGCGTTCGACCTCGAAGTGCCGTATATCTCGCTTTCCTATACCGATAAGGAAAGCAAGGAATATGCCGACGCGATCCGCCTTCTGAACCGCGCGGTCGACATGGTGGATTTCCGCCGCCCGCATTCCGCCGCGTACGAAAAGAGCGCGGAGGCGGCGTCCGACTTCCTCAGAAGGGAGTATTACGAAAAACTCGGCGGGCATTCGCCGATCACGGTGAAGATGCTCGGGCACACGCACATCGACATCGCGTGGCAGTGGACGCTGCTGCAGACCCGCGAAAAGGTGCAGCGTTCCTTCGCCACCGTGCTCATGCTGATGGACAGGTATCCGGAATTCAGGTTCTTTTCCTCGCAGCCGGTGCTTTATCAGATGTTCAAAGAAGAATGCCCCGATCTTTACGAAAGGCTGAAAGAGCGCGTGAAAGAGGGCAGATGGGAGGCGGAAGGCGCGATGTGGACGGAAGCCGACTGCAATCTCTCTTCCGGCGAAAGCCTCGTCCGCCAGATCGTCGTCGGCAAAAAGTTCTTCAAGGAGGAATTCGGCGCGGACAACCGCATTTTGTGGCTGCCGGACGTGTTCGGTTATTCCGCCGCGCTGCCGCAGATTTTGAAAAAGAGCGGCGTCGATTATTTCGTAACGACGAAAATCACTTGGAACGACACCAACCGCATGCCTTACGACGCTTTCCGCTGGGAAGGGCTGGACGGCACCGAGGTTCTGACCTATTTCATCACCACGCAGGAAAAGACGAAGGAGCCCACCGTCAATTACTGCACCTACGTCGGCTTTGCGGAACCGAAGATGGTGGCGGGCACGGCGGCGCGCTTCGCGCAGAAGGGCATGACGGACGAAGTGCTGATGCCCTACGGCTGGGGGGACGGCGGCGGCGGGCCTTCCCGCGAATTTATCGAAAACATCCGCCGCATGCGTTACGGCATCCCCACCTGCCCGAAAACGGAGATCGGCGGTGCGCTGGAATTTTTACGGGAATTCGAAAAGAAGGCGGCAGCCGACGGCAAGTTCCCGCGCTGGTCGGGGGAATTGTATCTCGAATACCACCGTGGCACGTACACTTCGGCGGCGAACAACAAGAAGAACAACCGCCGTTCGGAATATCTGCTGATGAACGCCGAGTGGCTTTCGGTTGCGGAGGGCGTGCTGCTTTCCGGAAAATATCCGAAGGCGGCGCTCGATAAGAACTGGGAGATCGTGCTGCACAATCAGTTCCACGACATTCTGCCCGGGTCGAGCATCAAGGAAGTGTACGAGCGGTGCGACGTCGAATACGCCGCCGTGAAAGAAGAAGTCGGCGCGTTGGTGAAAAACGCCCTCGAACACATCGCTTTTTCCGTGAAAACGCAGGGGGGATACGTGGTGTTCAACCCCCATTCCTTTGTAAACAGCGGCTACGTACAGACGGAAAACGGCGTGTTCTACGCCGAAAACGTGCCGGCGAAAGGGTATAAAGTCATCCTTCCCGCCGCGGCGGAAAACGTGCCCGTCTGCAGGGGAAAGACCCTTTCCAACGAGTATTACGACGTCGTTTTCGACGATACCTACCATATCGTTTCCCTTTACGACAAGCGCGCGGCGCGCGAAGTGCTCAAAGCGCCGGCGGGGCTGATCGCCTACGAGGATTATCCCTACGATTACGACGCGTGGGAACTGAGCGATTATTACCGCGACAAGCCGTGGAAGGTGGAGGACGTGCTTCGCGCCGAACCCGTTTCGGAAGGCGAACGCTGCGGCATGCGCGTTACGTACCGTTTCGGCGATTCCTCTATCGAGCAGACGACGTGGATCTACGCCCGTTCCCCGCGCATCGATATGGATTTCGACGTCGATTGGAGGGAAGAGCACATCATGCTCAAAAACGAATTCCCCGTGGATATACGCGCCGATTACGCCACTTACGACGTGCAGTTCGGCGCGGCGAAACGGACGGCGCACAATAACACGAGCTGGGATACCGCCATGTTCGAAGTGTGCGCGCACAAATTCGTCGATTATGCGGAATACGGCTACGGCGTCAGTTTGATGAGCGATTGCAAGTACGGCTATTCCGTGAAAAACGGCGTGATGACGGTTTCCCTCCTCAAATGCGCTACCTTCCCCAACCCCGATTCCGATAAAGGCAGGCATACCTTCCGCTGCTCGCTGCTGCCGCATATCGGCGATTACCGCGAGGCGGGCGTGCTGCGGCAGGCTTACGATCTGAACGTGCCCATGGCGGCGGTCAGGGTCGGCAGGCAGAACGGCGCGCTGGGCGAAAGTTATTCCCTCGCGGCGGTGAAAGAAGAGGGCGTCGTTTTGGAAACGATCAAACGCGCGGAGGAGAGCGGGGACGTCGTCTGCCGCGCCTACGAGGCGTTCGGCAGGCGCACGCGCGCCCGCATCACCCTCGGTTTCGCCGCGAAAAAGGTGTATTTGTGCAACCTTCTGGAGGAAAACGAACGGGAAATTCCCCTCGACGGAAAGACGTTTGCGGCGGAATTCAGACCCTTCGAGATCCATACATTTAAAATCGAGAGATGAATATGAAAGAAATTTACGATCAACGCTATTCCGTATCTGTGAACGGGGCGGAAAAACCCGTTCTCGCCGCCCCCGTCAAAAACGCATATTTCTACGAAGGGCAGCGGTATTTCGACATCGAAACGATGGGGGTGTGCCTTTTTTCCCACGATTTCGCCGCGCCGGCGGAGATCGTCGTCCGCCCGCGTTTTGCGGTGAAAAACGTCCGCGTGCGCCCCGAAATTCCCTTCGCGTTTGAAAACGGAGAAGTGCGCTTCACTTTGCATAAGGGCGCGAAGTTTTCCGTGGAGTTCGATAACGACATTTACGGCAACCTCTTCGTGTTCGCCGAAGAAAAACGCGATTTCGCCGTGCGCGGGGAGGTCGTTTCCTTCCCTGCGGGCGTGCACGACGCGGGGGAGATCCGCCTTTCGTCGAACCAGACGCTCTACCTCGAAGAGGGGGCGTACGTCAACGGTTACGTCAAGGCGAGCGGCGATCATATCCGCGTGTGCGGTTACGGCGTTTTGTGCGGCACGGACTTCGAGCACGACGACGAAAAACCGCGGGAAATGCTTTTCCGCGCGGACTGCGGGAAAGACCTTCTGATCGAGGGGGTGTTTCTGCTCGATTCCCCCTCGTGGACGGTGTGCGTGGCGGGGTACGACGGCGTGAAAATCGACAACGTGAAGCAGGTGGGCAGCGCGCGCAACAGCGACGGGCTGGATATCTGCGCCTCCTCGAACGTCGTCATCGAAAACTGTTTTCTGCGCAATTACGACGACAACATTTCCGTCAAAGCGCAGGTCGGCGACGTTTACGGCGACTGCAAAAACATCGTCATGAAAAACTGCGTGCTCTGGGCGGACTGCGCCCACAACATGCTGATCGGTCCGGAATCCAACCCCGCCGCGGGCAACGTGTACGAAAATATCGTTTTTGAAAACATCCGCGTGCTGGAACATAAGGAATACCACGAACTGTATCAGGGCGTCATGGCGATCTTTGCGGCGGATAACGCCGTCATCCGCAACGCGCGCTGGGAAAACATCGAGATCGACCGCATCTCCTGCGGGAGGCCGTTCAGTTTCACCTTTACCGAAGCGTACGCCTCCACGGTGGGGAAGCGCATCGAAAACGTCCTCGTGAAAAACGTCGTCTGCCGCGAGCCGACGGTCGGCTGCGGGGTGGTCAAGGGATACGACGAGGCGCGTAAAGCCGTCGGCATCGTCATCGAGAACGTAAAGATCGCCGATAAAAAGATCGCGGGCGGAAGCGCGTTTTACTTCAAAAACGAGTTTGCGGAAATTACGGTGCGCTGATGGGAAAGATCTGCCGCTCCGTACTGCGGATACATTCGGTTTACGTAAAGGAGGAATACGGCGCGCCTCTGCTGCGGACGGAGGAACTTGCGGCGGCGTTCGACGGCGCGCTGGTGTTCGTGGGCGATGAAAACGCGATGACGCACGACGTGCTTTCTCCCGAACGCGTCGCCGCGTTCGCCGAAAAGGCGGCGCCGCTTCTCGCCGCGCTGAAAGCGCGGGGAATCAAGGCGGGGTGGAACGTGCTTTCCACCATAGGCCATCACGCGGAATCGCCCGATCCTGCGATGGACGGCATGGATTTTCTGCAGCGGGCGGACCGCACGGAAAACAGGGGCACGCTGTGCCCCGTGAGCGGAAAAACCACCGCTTACATCGCGGAAGTTTACGGCATTTTGAGCAGGTACGCGCCCGATTTCATCTTTTCCGACGACGATTTGAATTACGGCGCGCACTGCTGGTGCAGCCATTGCCTTGCGTGGTTCAAGGCGTTTTCCGGCATCGATTTTATCGGCGCGAAGGATCTTTCCGCCATGTTCGGCTGCGCGGATAAGAGCGCGCGCCTCCGCGCGCGCAGAAAATGGCTCGATTTCTACCGCCTCAGGATCGATCGGATCTTTTCGACGATCGCGGCGGTATGCGCGAAAAACGCGCCGGACGCGGCGATGGGGTTTATGACCTGCATGCTCGGTTCGGACGGCATGGGCGCGGCGGACTGGTGCGCTACCCTGCAAAAGGGCGGCGCCGCCGTCTATCTCCGCCCGGGCGGCGGAGTGTATACCGATAACGCGCTTTCCGCCGCGCTTAAAAAGGCGCACGGCGTCGCGCGGCAGGCGGCGCTTGCAAAAAACAAGGCGATCGTCCTTGCGGAGATCGAAAATTTTCCCTATCAGTCGTTGAAAAAGAGCGCGAAATACACCGTTTTCGAAGCGATGTGCTATGTCGGCGCGGGCTGCAACGGCGCGGCGTATAATTTTCTGCCGTATTCCGGAAAACACGAGGAATACGCGCCGTTTATCCGCGCCGTCGCGGCGGCGCGCCCTTTTCTGGAAGAGATCGACGATACCTTCGCAAGCGGCGTTTACGGCGTCGGCTGGGGGCTGGAACGCGCCTTTGCGGAGGACGCGGTTTCGCCGCAGTGGCGCAGCGAACTTTCTTTTGAGGACGAGTTGTTTTCCGTCGGCTTTCCGCCCGCCTATACGGCGGAAAACGCCTGCGTGATCCTGCTGAACGGCAGGTACGCGTCGGCGCGTTCGGACGAAGAACTCGGCGAACTTTTAAGCGGCGCGGTGTTCATGGACGCCGACGCGCTGGACGTGCTCAACGCCCGCGGTTTCGGCGCGGATACCGGTTTTCGCACGGCGGGGGACGTTACGCATAACGCCGTCGAGCGAGATTTAGAACACGAATGGAACGAAAAAGGCGGCTTTTTGCGGGACGCGCGGCTGGAATTTTCCTTAAACCGCCATCCCGAATTCGAGCCGGCGGGACGGGCGGCGCTCATCGAAAAAACCGACGAAAAGTCCGTTTTGATCACCGAAATGCAGACCTATGCGGGCAAAACGCTCGGCGGGGCGAGCGGATATTTTGAAAACGCGCGGGGCGGCAGGATCTTCGTCGGGGGATACGCGCCCTTCGGCTGGTGTTATTCTTTGCCGAGAAAGACCCAGCTTGCGAACGTCTTCAAATGGCTTTCGCGGGGGCGTTTGGCGGGGTACGTGTCGTCCTATCACAAGGCGGCGTTCTTCGCCCGCACAACGCGTTACGGCAAAAGGGGCGGCGTCGTGTGCAACGTTTCTTTGGATGACGCGATCGATCTGAAAATCACGCTTCTGACGGCGTGCGAAAACGCCTTCGTTTCTTATTTCGACGGCGGCAAGATCGTCCGCCAAACGCTTGCGGCGGAACGGGAATCGGGCGGATACCGCACGTTTGTTCTGCCGCGCCTTCCCGCGCTTTCGGCGGGGATCGTTTACGAGGAGGATTGAATATGACGGAATTTTTCTCTGTTCCGCCCGTTAAGGATTTTGCGGAAGAGATCAACGCGGACTACAAAGTTAGCGTGAACGGAAAGGAATGCCCCGTATACAACGCGCGCAGTTCCGCCGTTCCCTACAACGGCTATAACGATACGGGAGCGGCGTTTCAGCGCCCGAAAAACCAGTCGGAAACGGCGGCGTTTCTCCGCATTACCGCGGATGAAGAACTGCGCTTTTCGGTGGAGTTCGCCGAAACCCCCGCCGATTGCCCCGCGTCGGTTTTAACGGGCGTGAAAAAGTCGCTGCGTTCGCCCGCCGTCGTCCGCCCGCTGGAAAAAAACGTTTCCGTGAAAGAATGCGGCAACAAGGCGGAATTTACGCTGCGCGGGGCGGGGGCGTATATCTTCGAACCCTACGGCAGGCACTGCGCGCTGCACATCTTCGTGGATGCGCCGCGCGCTTACGAAAAGGAAAACGCCACGCTGTATTTCGGCGCGGGGCTGCATTTCCCCGGGGTTATCCGCGTGAAGAGCGGGGACCGCGTGTTTTTGGATAACGGCGCGCTCGTTTACGGTTCGATTTTGGCGCACGGCGCCGAGGACGTGAAGATCTGCGGCTGCGGCGTATTGGACGACGGTTACGAGGTGCGTATCACGCCGCACTGCTACGAGGATTACACGAAGGGCAACATCCGCTTTTACAACTGCAAAAACGTAACGGTGGAGGGCGTTATCCTGCGCGATTCGGCGAACTGGTGCTTTTCCATGTACGAATGCGAGGATATTATCGTCGACAACGTCAAAGTCGTGGGGCAGTGGCGTTACAACACCGACGGCATCGATCTGATGAACAGCCGCCGCGTGCGCATCGAAAACTGTTTCGTGCGCAGTTTCGACGATTCCGTCTGTCTGAAAGCGACAGAAGGGTTCAAAGGCGACGTTACGGATATTTCGGTGAAGAACTGCACCCTGTGGTGCGATTGGGGCAGAACGCTGGAAATCGGGCTGGAAACGGCGTGCGACGAATACGCGCGCATTTGTTTTGAAAACTGTTATCTCGTGCACAATTCCGCCGTCGCGCTCGACGTGCAGGGGGGCAACTTTGCGCGGCTCAAAGACATAACTTTCAAGAATATCGCGGCGGAATTCGAATACGGCGCGCTGCCCGAACAAATGCAGACTTCCCCCGCGGAATACGACGCGAAGGGGGGCGTGATGCGCCCCGCCCTCATCGCCGTGGGCAACCCCGCGATGATCGATATGGATATGTACAAATATCTCTTCAGCGAAGAACAACTTGCCGATAAGCGGCGCGGCGTAGTGGAAAGCGCGCGTTTTGAAAACATCCGCGTGTATCTCGACGAAGGCGTCGGGATGCCGGTCAGTTACGTGCGCTCTTTTTATGACGGATTCGAGTTCGGCTCCGTTTTTATTGAAAACGTTACGGTCAACGGCAGGCGGATAACGAATAAAAAGGATCTGAATATGACGGTGGAGCGCGTGAAGAATTTTACGTTGAAGTAGGGATGTTTCTTATGGAAAAAAATCAAAAATGGTTCAAAGAGGCGGGATTCGGGCTGATGGTGCATTTCGGCTTGTATTCCCTGCTCGCGGGGGAATACCGCGGCAGGCGGATGGGCAAGTTTATCGGCGAATGGATTCAGCCGTATTTCCGCATCCCCAACGCGGAGTACGAAAAACTCGCTTCGGCGTTCGATCCGCTGTATTTCAACGCCGAAGAATGGGTTTCCATCGCGGAGGACTGCGGGGCGAAATACCTCGTCGTTACCGCCAAGCACCACGAAGGGTTCGCGCTTTTCGGTTCCAAAGCGGATTCTTTCAACTCGGTTGCCGCGTCGCCTTTTAAGCGGGATTTCATCGAAGAACTCGCCGCCGCCTGCGCGCGCAGAAATTTCAGGCTGGGGCTTTACTATTCGCAGGCGCTCGACTGGCACGAGAAAAACGGCGGCGGCTACGAAGCCGGCTGCGGCGACAACCTCGGCCTGCCTTGGTGCAACGACTGGGATTTCCCCGACGCGTCGCAGAAGAACTATACCGAATGTTTCGAGCGAAAAATGTATCCGCAGGTGGAGGAGATCGTGAAAAATTACGGCGAACTCGCCCTCATCTGGTTCGATACGCCCATGAGCATTTCCAAAGCGCAGTCCGTCGCTTTGTACGATCTCGTGAAGAAATATCAGCCCGCCTGCCTGATCAATTCCCGCTTGGGAAACATCGAGGACGGTACGGACAAGTATAAATTCGATTACCGCAGCTGGGGCGACAACGAAATTCCCGACGAATATATGAAGGATGGGCTTTTCGAATCGCCCGCCACCTTAAACGATACGTGGGGCTATAAGGCGTACGATCAGAACTGGAAGAGCGCGGAGGAAGTGAAACGCATCAAAGAACACCTCAATTCCCGCGGCATCAATTACCTTCTCAACGTGGGGCCGGACCCCCTCGGCAGATTTCCCGCCGCCGCACAGGACGTGCTGAAGGCTTTGGCAAAATAAAAAATTTGCGCGGGGCGCGCCGAAGCGGCGCGTTCCGCGTTTTGATAAGGAGAGTTATATATGCAGGAAATCAGACACGGCGCGCCCCTTTGCGCCTTTCACGCGGCGCTCGCGCGCAAAAACGTAAAAATCGGCTTTCTGGGCGGTTCGATCACGGCGGGAAGCAGAAACGTCGGAGGCAATCCCGATAACTGGCCGTCGTTTTTCATGGGCGCGCTGACGGAAAAGTACCCGAACGTGCTGTGGGAAAGTTACAACGCCGGCATCGGCGGCACGGGTTCGCTCAGCGGACTGATGCGCGCGGAAAAAGAGGTCGTCGCGCCGAAGTGCGACGTCGTTTTCGTCGAATACGCCGTCAACGATTATTTCGAGGAAAAAGAGCCTTACCGCCGCGCGCGGGAAGGGCTGGTCAGAAAACTGCGGAAAGCGGGGATCGACGTCGTGTTTTTATACACCTTCCGCACGGAGATGCACGCCGATATGGCGGCGGGCAGGATGCCGCGGATCATCGAAGAGATGGAAACGCTGGCGAAGCATTACGGCGTCGGTTCGGTATGGGCGGGGCTGCACGCCTACCGCGCGGTGTGTGCCGGCAGGCTCACGTGGGAACAGTGGCTGCCCGCTTCCGGCGGAACGCTCCACCCCGAGGCGGCGGGCAGCGCGCTTTACGCGGAGGCGGCCGTGCGCTTTTTGGCGGAAGAAATCGGGCGGGAAGGCGGGGCGAAATTACCACAGCCCGCGCCGCTCGACGAAAAGAATTACGAAAACATCAGCCCCGTCCCGCGGGAAAACTGGAGCGTCGCTCCGCCGTGGCGTATCGTAAGGGAACTCAAATACC
Organism: uncultured Clostridia bacterium; assembly: GCA_944363555.1. Taxonomy (GTDB): domain Bacteria; phylum Bacillota; class Clostridia; order Christensenellales; family Borkfalkiaceae; genus UMGS775. Next base: position 1,376 of record CALVUL010000009.1, on the reverse strand, counting down.
CGTGGTTCGACACCGCCGTATTCACCGCGGCGGACGGCGCGGCCATGCAGGTGCGTTTTACCGGCAGGATGATCGCCGCGCATATCGATTTCGGCAAGCGGCACGGCGTGCTCAGATACCGCATAGACGGCGGAAACGAGCGGGTGTTCGAAGGCCCGCGCTACGATTGGGTGCCGGACGCGGATTGGTGCATCCCCGTTTTGCTGGCGGACGATCTCGATCGCGGCGAACATACTTTGGAACTTTCCACGCATTTTATCGATATGCCGCAGTGCAAAGGATCGGAATGCGCGATCTACACCTTTATGAGCGTAAAATAAAAAACGCGGAAGGAAAAACGCGCGGCGGAAATTTTCGTATTTTCCGTTATCGCTTGCATTACCGCAGAGGCGGTGTTATAATAAAAAAAAAGGAGATCATGCGATGAAAAAATTTACGGCTTTAATTTTGGCTTGCATTGCGGCGCTTTCGCTCGTTGCGGCGGGATGCCGCGACAACGATACGCCGGAAAACCCCGAAACGCAGGATAAAAACGTTACGATCCGCATCGAGGGGGACGGCGGGTGTTTTCGGAAAATTTCCTTCACCGTCGAAAAAGGCACGGTTTTAAACGCCGCCGCATACGAAAACGTCATGCGGATCAACAACGGCGGCAAAACGGTGTACTTTTTGGGGGAATGGCACACCGAGGAAGGGGAGAAATTCGACTTTTCCGCGCCCGTGAACGAGAGCGTTACGATTTCACCCGAAAAGACGCAGGTTTATTTTGAAGAGGATAATTATCCCTACATCGTGATGAGCGCCAACGAGGCGCTGAAAGAAAACCCCGCCATGAAAACGGTGGTCCTGCCGATCAAAAGCCCCGTCAGCGGCAATTCGATGACCAACGGCACCCTTTTGGGCGGCGACAGCGAGGACAGCATTTTCAACGCCTTCAATTACATCGAGACCGCTGTCATCCCCGAAGAGATCCACACCGTTTCCGGCGCGCTGTTTCTGAACTGTACGGCGCTGAAAGAGGTGTATTTCCCCGGGTACGGTTACTATATGAACCGCACCGTAACGCCGAACTTTTTATCGGGCTGCACGGCGCTGGAGCATATTTATTTCGCCGACGAGGAAGCGTTGGCAGATTTCCGCACGATGCTGGACGACGCCGTCGAAAACGCCCGCGAGGAAAACGCGGATACGGCAAACCTCGAACGTTTAAAGCCTTTGTTGGCGGTAAAAACGGCGCCGTATATGTATTGGGACGCGGACGACAAAGCGAGCGGCTGAAACGGTTTTTACAGGGAAGAAGTTAAGGGGAAAGACGATGAGAAAACTCGATCGGGAAAAGGTTTTGGGAAAGATCCTTTGCATGAAAGACGCGCCGC
>CALVUL010000008.1 GCA_944363555.1 uncultured Clostridia bacterium | reverse complement strand
GTCAGAAACCTCAGCTGAGATTTGACATTTTGGAAGAAGTCGGCAAACGCCTGCCCAACTTCCCCATCGTCCTGCACGGCGCTTCTTCCGTTCCGCAGGAACTCGTTAAGATCATCAACACCTACGGCGGCCAGATGCCCGACGCTATCGGTATCCCCGAAGACATGCTCCGTCAGGCGGCGAGAATGGCGGTCTGCAAGATCAACATCGACTCCGATCTGAGAATGGCTTGCACCGCCGCGATCAGAAAGCATTTTGTGGAACAGCCTTCCCACTTCGACCCGCGCCAGTACCTCGGCGACGCCCGCACCGCGATCCAGAAAGTCGTGGAGCACAAACTCGTGGAAGTGCTCGGCTGCGCCGGCAAAGCGGACGAATGCAGATAAAAACCGAATTGAAAAACCTCAACCCGCCGCGGCATTACGCCGCGGCGGGTTTTCGTTTCCGCGCGCGGAAACGAAAAAGCGGAGCGGATTTTTCCGGCGCGCGGGCGGATTTTTCCTTTTGTCATTTTTTCGGCGAACGGCCTTCCCGAAAAAGTATGAAAATGCACCTTTTTGTCATAAAAATATATGATATAGTATTGAAATTTAACCATTATTTTACCGAAAGATCCGCCCTTACATATTGACAGATCGGCGCCGCGGGCATATAATATTCTTAGAAAGGCAATAAAAGGCAGGGAGGCAATCATGGACGGCGTTATCGAAGTAACTCATCTGACGAAGGATTACGGCAGCGGCCGCGGCGTGTTCGACGCATCCTTTGCCGTCAATAAAGGCGAAGTGTTCGGCTTTCTCGGCCCCAACGGCGCGGGCAAGACGACGACCATCCGCCACATCATGGGCTTTTCCCGCCCGCAGAGCGGCGAAACCCGCGTGTTCGGCAAGGACAGTTTTCATTTTCACAACGCCATCATGAAATCCCTCGGCTATCTGCCGGGCGAGATCGCCCTGCCGGAAGGGCTGACGGGCTGGGAATTCATCCGCATGATGCAGAAACTGAAAAAGAGCGACAACGAAGACCGGCTCAGATACCTGCTCGACAAATTCGAACTCGATCCTTCCGGCAGCACGAAAAGGATGTCCATCGGCGTAAAGAGAAAACTCGCCGTGGTTACCGCGTTCATGGACGATCCCGACGTTCTGGTGCTCGACGAGCCCACCAGCGGGCTCGACCCCATCATGCAGGAAACTTTCATCGATTTCGTGAAAGAGGAAAAACAGCGCGGAAAGACCATCCTCCTTTCCAGCCACATCTTTTCGGAAGTGGACGCCACGTGCGACCGCATCGCCATCATCAAAAACGGCAGGATCATGTCGGTTTTCGTGGCGGACGACATCCGCTACAACGAAAACAAAACCTACAAGATCGTCTTTGCCGCGCGGGAAGATTACGACGCTTTCCTTGCCCGCGGCTTTCAGATCGTGCATGCGGAGGAAAAAACCCTCACCGTAAAATTCGCTTTGAACGACGCCGACGTCAACGCGATGATCGCCGCCGTCTCCCCGCTGAAAATCGCCAATTTCACCGAGGAAAAATTCACGCTCGAGGACTACTTTATGCAGTTTTATTACGAAAACAGGGAATACGGAGGTGTGCAATGAGCGTTGCCGTAAGCGTAAAAAATCTGACCAAGGATTACGGTTCGGGGCGTGGCGTTTTCGATGTATCCTTCACGGTAAACGAGGGCGAAATGTTCGGTTTCGTGGGAACGAACGGCAGCGGAAAAACCACCACCATCCGCCATATCATGGGCTTTTTAAAGCCCGATAAGGGCTGCTGCGAGGTAAAGGGCTTCAATTCTTGGCAGCACCCCTGCGAAATCGCAAAACACGTGGGATACGTTCCGGGCGAGATCTCTTTTCCGGATGTAAACACCGGCACCGCGTTTTTAAAATTGCAGGCGGAATTCCTCGGCGTGAGCGATCTGACCCACTGCAACGAACTCATCTCCAAATTAAAACTCGACACTTCCGCAAACCTGAAACGGATGAGCAAAGGGATGAAGCAGAAAACCGCCCTCGTTGCGGCGCTGATGCACGATCCCGAAATCCTCATTCTGGACGAACCGACCACGGGGCTCGACCCGCTGATGCGCGAGGAATTCGTCTCCATCCTCCTCGACGAAAAAAAACGCGGCAAAACGGTTTTCATGAGCAGCCACATCTTTCAGGAGATCGAAACGACGTGCGACAAAGTGGCGCTCATCCGCAACGGCACGCTCGTGGACGTGGCGGATATGGAAAAGATCCGCCATCACGACATCAAGACCTTCAAAGTGGCGTTCCGCGAAAGGGCGCAACTCGAATCCTTCTTAAAAACGGATTTTTCCTTCGGAAGAAAGGAGGAAAAACGCAACGAAACGGAAGTTTCCCTGCATAAGGATTATCTCGGCAAACTGTTCCGCACGCTGGAAAATTACGATGTGAAATATCTTTCCGAAGTCAAATACGATCTGGAAAAATACTTCGACGAAATTTTCAAAGGAGAGAAAGAGAATGTTTTCAAAACCTCTGTTTAAACAATCGGTAAAGGCGAACTGGACGATGTGGGTCGCCGTAACGGCGGGCATGTGCGTCATCTTAACGACCATCAACCTCATCATGGGTTCGATGAACCTCTCCGCGCTGAAACAGGACGAGGAGATGCTGGCGCAGTACGTGGCGCTCTTCGAATATTATAATCAAGGCATGCTGAGCGTTACCCTGCCGGTTGTCGGCGAGATCCCCCTGCCCGTCGATCCCTCCCTCGTTACGATGATCCCCGAGGGGATGCAGATCGTACTCCCCACGGCGGAGAACCTGTCTTTCGACGGGTTTTTGACGGCGATGGGCGTGGACGCGGAAAAACTGAACGCCATGTCCACGATGGACATCGATAAGTTCATTCAGGATATGTACTACACGATGGCGGGCATCATGCTGGCGATGATCTACGTGATCGTTACGGCGAACAAACTCGTCGCCGCGCAGGTGGACAGAGGTTCGATGGCGTATGTGCTCTCCACCCCCACGAAACGCTCCGCGGTGATGTTCACGCAGGCGGGATTCATGCTCTTATCCCTTTTCGGGATGTTCTTCATCACCGCCGGCGTGGGGCTGCTTACCCAATGGATCGGCTACGGCGGCATGACGTGGGCGGAGGCGGCGCAGACGCTGCTTTTGAACCTCGGCGGATTTTTCGTAATGGTCGCCGTCAGCGGTATATGCTATATGGCGTCGTGCCTGTTCTCCCTGTCCAAACACGCGCTGGCGCTGGGCGGCAGCGTCACGGTGTTCTTCTTCGTGTGCAAAATCTTGGGTCTGTTCGGCCAGCCCGATTTCGTAAACCTCGGCATGGGCGTGGACGCGATGAACGTGTTCAACTATATGACCATCGTATCCTTCCTCGATTCCACCTCCATCGCCACCATCGGCACGGAAGCGGTGAGTTACGCCTTTATCTGGAAATTCGCCATCCTGCTCGGCATCGGCGTCGTAACTTACGCCGTGGGGATGTGGCGGTTCACCAAAAAGGATCTGCCGCTGTAAACCGAAACCTTGCCGCCCGCGCTTTTCAAAAGCGCGGGCGTTTTTTCGCTCCGAAATCCTTTGACGGCGCGCCGATTGTGTGGTATACTGTAAAAAATACGAAACGTGTAAGGAGAACACACATGAAAATCACAGACGGCGTGCGCTACATCGGCGTCGACGACACGACTTTGGACCTCTTCGAAAGCCAATACCCCGTCCCCAACGGGGTAAGTTATAATTCCTACGTGATTTTTGATGAAAAGATCGCGGTAACGGACACCGTGGACGGGCGCAAAACGGAAGAATGGCTCGCCAACCTCAGGCGAGAACTCGGCGGAAAAAAGCCCGATTATCTCGTGTTGCACCACATGGAGCCGGACCATTCCGCCTCGATCGCGGCGTTTTTGAAAGAATACCCCGAAACCGCCGTCGTGGGCAATCAGAAGACCTTCACCATCGCCGAACGGTTTTTCGGCGACATCTTCCCGAGCCGCGTTACCGTGAAGGACGGCGAAACGCTTTCTTTGGGCGAACGCTCGCTCACCTTCGTTTTCGCGCCCATGGTGCACTGGCCGGAAGTGATGGTTTCCTACGAGGCGAAGGACAAGATCCTCTTTTCCGCCGACGCGTTCGGCAAATTCGGCGCGCTTTCCGCCGACGAGGACTGGGACTGCGAGGCGCGCCGCTACTACTTCAACATCGTCGGCAAATACGGCAACATGGTGCAGCAGCTTTTGAAAAAAGCCGCCGTGCTGGATATTGCGATCATCTGCCCCCTGCACGGACCCGTCCTGAAAGAAAACCTTTCCCGTTATCTGGAAAAATACGACATCTGGAGCAGTTACCGCGCGGAAAGCAAAGGGACGTTCATCGCCTGCGCCTCCATCCACGGGCACACGAAGGCGGCGATGCTCCGGCTGAAAACCATGCTGGAAGAAAAGGGCGAAAAGGTCGCCTTCGCCGATCTGACGCGCTGCGACACGGCGGAGGCGGTCGAGGACGCTTTCCGTTACGACAAGGCGATTTTCGCCGCCTGCACCTATGACGCGGGGCTCTTCCCCGCCATGGAGGATTTCCTCAACCACCTGAAAGCCAAGAATTATCAAAACCGCAAAGTCGCGCTGGTGGAAAACGGCTCGTGGGCGCCCGTTGCCGGCAAGATCATGCGCGCCGCGCTCGAAGGCATGAAAAACATAGAAATCGGCGCAACCTTCACCATCCCCTCCGCGCTGAAAGAGGAAAGCGCGCTCGCCGCCTTTGCGGAGGACTTTCTGAAATGACGCCGCTCGATCCCTTCGATTACAAAGAGCCGCGCTGCTCGCAGTGCGGCGGAGAAAATTTTTACTATCCCGACGGCGACAAGCCCGACGGCGCTATTCCCGTGGATCGGATCATCCGCAAGATCGACGCGCTTTTCGATAAAAACGATTACGCCGCCGCGGGCAGGATCTTGGAGCACTGGGAAAAAGAAGCGCGCCTTTTAAAGGACAGGCGGGGCGAACTTTCCGTGCAGAGCGAACTGATGGGATACTACCGCAAAACCGGCGAAAAGGAAAAGGGGCTCAAAAGCGTGGAGCGCGGGCTGGAACTCGTTAAACTTCTCGGCGGCGAAGACGGCGTTTCTTCCGCCACGGTGTATCTGAACGCCGCCACCACCTTGAAGGCGTTCGGGGAGGCGGAGCGCGCCCTGCCCCTTTATGAAAAAGCGGAAAACATCTACGGCGCGCGCCTTGACGAAAACGACGCGCGGCGGGCGGGGCTTTACAACAACCACGCCCTCGCGCTCGTCGATCTGAAACGCTATAAGGAGGCGGAAAGCCTGTATAAACGCGCCCTCGCCGTGATGGAGAAAGCCGAACACGGGCAGGCGGACGCCGCCGTAACGTACGTCAACATGGCGCATCTTTACGAAACATGGCAAAACGACGAGGAGAAAATTTCCGCCTGCATGGAAAAGGCGGAAGAACTTTTAAACACCCCCTCCCTGCCCCGCAACGGCTACTACGCGTTCGTCTGCTCGAAATGCGCGCCGAGTTTCGGTTATTTCGGTTATTTTCTCGTCGACGAGGAACTTCAGAAGAGGGCGAAGGAAATCTATGAAAGGGCTTGAGATCTGTAAACAATATTTTCTTTCCTACGGCAGGGACATGCTGGACGGCGACTTTGCCGACGTGAAAGACCGCATCGCCGCGGGGCTTGCGGGCGAGGGCTCGGAATGCATGGGGTTCGACGACGAACTGTCCCGCGATCACGACTTCGAACCGGCGTTCTGCCTGTGGCTCACCAAAGAGGACGAACGGAAATTCGGCTTTAAACTCGCCCGCGCCTACGCGAAACTGCCCAAGGAATTTATGGGGCTGAAACGGCAGAACTTTTCCCCCATGGGCGGGGACCGGCACGGCGTGCTCGTCATCGACGACTTTTACGAAAAACTGCTCGGCGCGCCCCACGCCCCCGATACCGCGGCGGGATGGCTGCACACCCCCGAACACTGCCTTGCGACGGCGTGCAGCGGCGAAGTGTGGGCCGATCCCCTCGGCGCGTTCTCCGCAATACGCGGCGTTCTGCTGAAAGGCTATCCGGAGGACATCCGCCGCAAGAAATTGGCTGCCAGAGCCGCCGTCATGGCGCAGGCGGGGCAATACAACTACGCGCGGTGTATTTCCCGAAAGGAAAACGGCGCGGCGCAGCTTGCCGTTTTCGAGTTCGTGAAGAACGCGGCGCACACCGTGTACCTCTTAAACGGCAGGTACGCTCCCTACGACAAGTGGATCTTCCGCGGGATGCGGGATCTTCCCGTCCTGTCTTCGCTGGAAGAGCCGCTTACCTTCCTTCTGGAAACGGGCAATTCCCCCGCGGAGGCGCAGGGCAAGGCGGAAATCATCGAGGACGTTGCCGCGATGATCTGCGATGAATACCGCAGCCAGAAACTGAGCGCGGCGACCTGCATCAACCTTTCCACCCACGCGAACGCCATTACCGACGGCATCAGGGACGCGGATATACGCAACCTGCACCTGATGGACGGCGCGAACTGAACGGCCCGTCCGCCCGCGTTTCGCTCTTTACGCCCCGCGGCGCGCACGCCGCATAAAGGCGCGCGTTCTTACAAAAAGCAACCGCCCCGCAGCGTTTCGCTGCGGGGCGGGTTTCTTTTTGATCCTTAAATTTCTTCCTTGCTGACGACTTTAACGCCCTTTTTGCCCTTGCCGCCCTTAAAGATCTTATCCTTAAAGCGGATAAGCAGCGCCGCGCCCACGACGAGCAGCACGCCCACGACGATGAGAACGATCGCCCAGATCGGGAAGGAAACGCCCTTCACGTTTTCCCACATGGTGTTGATGCGCGCGTTCGCCTCGTCGTCGAAATAGTTCATGACGACGCAGCGCTCCGTCGTTTTCCCGTCGGGATACTGCGCGGTGAACTGCCTGCCGACAACGTCGGTATAAACGACCTTGCCGTCGCCGAAGAAGTAGCCGAGATCCCACGCCTCGTAGCCGTCGGTTTCCTCGGTTTCGAGTTCGTAGGTCTGCACCATCCAATCGAAGATGCCGCTGTATTCCACGGTTTCGGCAGGCGCGCCCGTATCTTCGTCGTAATATTCGATGGAAAACGCCTTATCCCCCGAAACGCCGCTGGTATAACCGATATATTCCATGTTGCGCGCGGCGATCTCCGGCTCGCACATAAAGTCGATGAAGTCGTTTGCGAGTTCCACCTGTTCGGCGTCCTTGGGGATGCACCAGCCGTCGAACCAAATATTGCTGCCCGTTTCGGGAACGGAATAATAAAGTTCCACGCCGGCGGCTTCCGCCTCGTCCATGGCGTAGACGGCGTCCCCGCTCCATGCGAAGTTGATGTCGATGGTGCCGGAGGCGATGTCGTTCTTGCCGCTGTCCACTTCAAAGCCGAAGATGTTCTTTTTCAGTTCGGAAAGCGCCTTTTCCACGGCGTTCACCGTATCGACGGAAGTATCGTTGAAAATTTCCGTCAGCGCGGCGTTGTAATCGGCGGCGGAAAGTTCGCCGTCGTCATATTGCCCTTTGAGCGAAACGAGTTCTTCTTCCTTGGCGTAGGCGATGCCCACGAAATAAGAATCGCGCACGCTGTCTTTGATGGTGGAACGCCCCTTATACTTTTCGTCCCATAAAGACGTCCAGTCCTTCATATCCTCGTGCGAAGCGGCGGCGGGGTTGTACACATACCCCATCGTGCCCCACATATAGCACACGCCGTAGTCCGCAAGGCTCGCCGTTCCCCAATCGATTTTATTCGCGAAAACGTCCTTGATGTAATCGGACATATACAGTTCGTAACTGCCGCCCTCCGGCAGGGCGAGTTCTTTCAGCATCCCTTCTTTCGCCATCTTTTCGATCATGTAATCGGAGGGGCAGATCACGTCGTATGCGTAGCCGCCGGCGATCTTGAGGTCGTTGT
>CALVUL010000007.1 GCA_944363555.1 uncultured Clostridia bacterium | reverse complement strand
ATGCAAAAACAAATCGCACTCGGCGGCAAAGAACTGCGTGCGCAGCATGCTGATTTTGCAGATTATATCGACGACGCCTGCGCCCTTTTTAAAAATAACGTCGTAGAAATTTAACGGAATAACAACTACCGCCGCCCGATTTCGGGCGGCGGCAAAGTCTTTTCGATATGCGAGTTACAGTTCGATCGCCTTTTCGATGTAGGGGGCTACCTCTTCGGCGGAAAGGCGGATCTGGCTCATCGTGTCGCGCTCGCGCACGGTTACGGTGCCGTTTTCCAGCGTTTCGAAATCGATGGTTACGCAGAACGGCGTGCCGATCTCGTCCTGCCGGCGGTAGCGTTTGCCGATGGAACCGGCGTCGTCATAGGTGCACATAAAGCGTTTGCGCAGGGCGTTATAGATCTCCTTCGCCTTTTCCGAAAGGTTTTTCTGCAGGGGCAGCACCGCGCATTTGTACGCCGCGATCGCGGGGTGGAAGTGCATCACCACGCGGGTGTCGCCCCCTTCCAGCGTTTCTTCTTCGTATGCCTCGGAAAGCACCGCCAGCATCAGGCGGTCCGCGCCGATGGAGTATTCGATGACGTAGGGGATGTACTTTTCGCCGGTAACGGGATCGGTGTAGAGCATGCTCTTGCCCGAATATTCCTGATGGCGGGATAAATCGTAATCCGTCCTGTTATGGATGCCGTTGAGTTCCGACCAGCCGATGGGGAAGAGATACTGTATGTCGCAGGCGGATTTGGCGTAGTGCGCCAGTTTGTCGTGGTCTTTAAAGCGCAGATGTTCGGGGTTGAACCCGAGCGACACGACGAAATCCCACGCCTTTTTCTTGTATTCTTCGTAATATTCGTGGTCGGTCCCTTCTTTGCAGAACCACTGGTGTTCCATCTGTTCGAACTCGATGGTGCGGAAGATGAAGTTGCCCGGGGTGATCTCGTTGCGGAACGCCTTGCCGATCTGCGCGATGCCGAAGGGCACTTTCGCGCGGGCGGTGCGCTGCACGTTGAGGAAGTTCACGAATTCGCCCTGCGCCGTTTCGGGGCGCAGATAGATCTTGTTCTGCCCTTCTTCCGTCACCCCGCGGGAGGTTTCGAACATCATGTTGAACTGGCGGATGGGGGTGAAATTGCTCTTGCCGCATTTCGGGCAGCACACTTTGTGCTCTTTGATGTACGCCTCCATCTCCTCGTTGGTCATCTTGTCGGGATTGACTTTTCCGTGGGAATGCATTTCGATAAGGGTGTCCGCGCGGTGGCGGGTCTTGCACTCTTTGCAGTCCATTTTCGGGTCGGAAAAGGACGCGGTGTGCCCGCTGGCGTCCCACACGCGGGCGTTCATTAAAATCGCGGCGTCCACGCCGTAGGAATTGTCGCTTTCCTGCACGAATTTCTTCCACCACGCGCGCTTGATGTTGTTTTTGATCTCCACGCCGACGGGGCCGTAGTCCCACGTGTTGCCCATGCCGCCGTAAATTTCGCTGCCGGGGAAGATGATCCCGCGGGCTTTGCATAAATTAACGAGTTTTTCCATGGTAACGGCGTTCTTTTTTTCTTCCATGATCGTGATTTCCTTTGACAAATTTGATTTTTTTACCATAATATTGTACGGGAAACGCGCGGGGAAGTCAAGAAAAAACCCGCGTTTCCGATAAAAAACGAAAGAAATTCTTTTTATTTTGCTTTTTTATTTGGCGAAAGTGTGCTATACTAAATAAAAATTCGTTTTACGAAAAGGCGGAAGGTCAATCTCTATGGCGGAAGGCGCTAATTTTATCGAACAGATCATAGACGAGGAACTCGCAAGCGGGAAGGTGCGCGCCGTGGTAACGCGGTTTCCCCCCGAACCCAACGGGTATCTCCACATCGGGCACGCGAAGAGCATGTGCATCAATTTCGGCATCAAGGAAAAATATCACGGGAAGTGCAATCTCTTTTTCGACGATACCAACCCCTCCAAGGAAAAGACGGAATTCGTGGACGCCATCCGCGCCGACATCCGCTGGCTGGGTTTTTCGTGGGATAAGGAAACGTACGCCTCGGATTTTTTCGACAGGATCTACGATTTTGCCGTACAGCTCGTTAAAGACGGCAAAGCGTTCGTCTGCGATATGAGCGCGGCGGAGATCAGCGCTTCGCGCGGCTCGCTGACCGAAGGCGGCAGGGAAAGCCCGTGGCGGAACAGGAGCGTTGAAGAAAACCTCGCCCTTTTCGCCGATATGCGGGCGGGGAAATTCGCCGACGGGGAAAAATGCCTCCGCGCGAAGATCGACATGGTTTCCCCCAACATCAACATGCGCGACCCCGTCATCTACCGCATTCTCAGGCAGACGCACCACAGAACGGGGGATCGCTGGTGCATTTACCCGATGTACGATTTCGCGCACCCCATCTGCGACTATCTGCAGGGGGTAACGCATTCCATCTGCACGCTGGAATTCGAAGATCACCGCCCGCTCTACGACTGGGTGGGCGTCAACCTCGGTTTCGATCCGAAACCCCGCCAGATCGAGTTCGCGCGGCTCAACGTTACCAACCTCGTGATGAGCAAGCGCTATCTGAAAAAACTGGTGGAAGAAGGCGCGG
>CALVUL010000006.1 GCA_944363555.1 uncultured Clostridia bacterium | reverse complement strand
CGCTGTCCTTTTCGGGATCGGAATTATAAAAAAGTTTCACGCCCCAGTCGATTTCCACGCCGTAGCCGTAACCGGTTACATACCCGTTCGTATTCTTGTTGAGAAACTCAAAACCGGCGTACACGTGGTCCCTGCTCGGCGCTCTCGTGAGTTTCACCCGAAACGCCACGTTGTGGGTGTCGCCGAACGTGCCGATGATGCGGGTGGAATCGTCCCAATCGCCGTAATAATAGGCGGGGCCGATGGTTTCGGCAACGTCGTAAAGATCGTATACGACGACTTCGTCCGTACGGGAAATGAGCGCCGAAAGCGCCTCCTCCGCGGCGAAGAGTTTATCGGCGTTTTCAACGTATTTTTTCGCCGTATCGCTCAGCATATCGTAAGCGGCGCGGGCGGCGCGGATCGCGCTTTCATCGGTTTCCGCGATCGTTTCCGGCAGGGCGGCGATGAGCGCGTCTACCGCCTCGGCGGCGGAGACGACTTCCTCGTAAAACGATTGATACAGTTCGTCGTCGCAGGTTTTCATCACGGTATCTTCGATGTTGTCTACGTTGTACTCCGCCAGCATTACGTTTACGCCGCGCTCTTTGAATTTCGCGCTGCTGTCGATAAAGGAAAGCACCTCCTCCCCGTCGATCTTCACGTAAACGTAGTTACCCGTCCATTCGCCGTCCGTATAGGCTTTCACGCTGCCGAATTCCATTTCGAATTCTTCCATGTTCTTATAGGACTGCGGCATGGCGGAATGCCCGATGGTACCCCCCGTCTGCGTCGCGCTGCCGTCGTTATACCAGATCGCAATATCCCAGTCCGCGGCGAGCACGTAGCCGCCGCCGGAAGCCCAGCCGTTCACGTCGTCCGTCTGCCCGATGGCGAAAGACCAGTAGTAATGATCCGCGGCGTGGCTCTTGCCCGGCGTAATGCGCAGCCTGACGGCGGAATTCACCGCCTCCCCGAACGCGCCGATGTAGCGGTCGCTCGTCCCCTTGCAGAAACTGACGACTTCGCCGGTAAGGTCGTAGTAATCGTAAACGACGGCTTCGTCCTTCACGATCCCCGTTTCATCGATAACGTCTGCCGCGCGGGCAGACGTTACCGACATCGCGCCCCCCGCCGAAGCGAGGCATAGCGCGAAACACACACATAACAATATAAGCGTTTTTTTCATTTCGTTTCCCTGCAAAATTTTACCAATCGAAAGGATCGTGCCCGATCAGGTCGTTGTTCCAGTCGGGGTCGTCCGTGCTCAGATTCATAATATCCGCCCCGCAGGCGAACAGGTTTACCGCGATTTTGGGTGTTTCATAAAACTTTTTCATTTTTCACTCCTTTTATGCCAACGTTACGAATTCTTTGACTTCCGCCGAAACCGGCGCCGTCAGCGCCGCCCACTGCTCGTCGCTGCCCGTGAACCGCACGTTCACCGCCTTGGTGAAACAGCCTTCCGCAACGGAAAGGATGTTTGCCCCGAAGCAGACATTCCTGCTCGCCGCGTCCGCGAAAGCGGCGGCGGAAAGCGCGTTGACTTCCTTCACCGTTTCGCCGTCGAAATACACTTTCGGCACGAACACGGTTTCAAGCGTGTTTTCTCCCTTCACGGCGAAGGAAACCGTTTCCCCCGAAACGGCGAAGGCGAACCTGCCGTTCACCGCCTCGACCACGCTCTGCATGTACGCCAGCGATTCTTCCCCGTACTCCGCCGTTTCGTCCGCAAGGGCTTTCGCCGCCACTTCGTAAACGGAACGGGCGTTGTCGTTTTCCGCCGCGTACGCCGTGATGACGAGATCGCCCTTTTTCGCCGTCATATACGCCGCGCCGACGAAATCGCGGGTGTAGTTCTGTTCTTTGATTTCTACGATCGCGCCCTGTATGCGGATATATTCGCCGGCGGGGACGCTTTCGTATTCGCCTTCCGCCAGATCGGCGGACGCCCACTCTTTATCCGCGGCGAACAAATTCAGATATTCGCCTTCCGCGTAATTTGCGTTATCCAGCCGCAACGCGCCCTTTTTCGCCACATAATCGGCGGGGGCGATGAGCACGCCGAACTGCAGTTCCCAGCCGTCCGCCGTCTGTTCTTCCAGCCCCGCCGCGTCGAAAAACGCCGTAAAGCGCAGCCCCGCGGGGTCGGCAAGGCGCATGCTCGCCCCCTTCGCCATGAGGAAGGGAACTTCCAGCAGGTCGAGCACGTCCTCCGCCTGCGTAAGGACATCCAGATTTTCCACCAGCTTCTGCGAGGCGGGGCGCAGTTCCTCGTACGCCTCCCGCGCGCTTTCCGCCGCGGCGCGGTCGGAAACGCCGAGTTCTTCCGCCGCCGGCAGCGCGGATATTTGCGCCTCCACCGCTTCGGCGTCGGTATAGATCGTATCGTCCGCGGTGCGGTAGGTTATCTGGTCGGCATAATTGAGCATATATTCCGACAGCATGACCCACTTGCCCTTGGACTGATAATCGTCGCTCCTGTCCACATAGGAAAGCACTTCCACGCCGTCCACCAGCACGTAAACGTAATTCGCCGTCCATACGCCGTTTTCGTTTACCTTTCTGCAGCCCATTTCGAATTCAAAGGGCTGTTGGTTCCGATAAGACGCGGGGAAACTATCGATAAACAGCGAATCCACCGCGTAAGCGGCAACATTGCTCTCCAACGGGCCGGACGGCGGATCGGGAATATTCTCCCCTAAATAAATCGTCCAGTCCGCAAAAACAAAGTAACCGCCGCCGGAAATCCAGCCGCCCTCGTCCTTTTGACAAATGGCGAAAGACCAGTAATAATGATCTTTTCCGCCCGGCTGAATGATCGTTCTGAACGCCGCGTTCACGGAAGAAGGCAGCTGCGCGTAGAACCTGCCGTCCGTGGCGTGGTTCCCTTCCGCCTTGCCGGTGAGATCCGCATAATCGTAGACGACGGCTTCGTCCACGTCATACAAGGATTCAAATTTCATCCCATTCATAAACAGCCCAATCCTGGCGTCCGCGACGAGGTTGTTTCCCTTGTCCTTGAAATGCGCCGTTTTATCGATCCAGTGCAGCACTTCTTCGTCGTCGATCTTCACGTAAACGTAATTGCCGACCCATTCTTCCTGCTCGTAATACTTCGCGCTGCCGAATTCCACGACGGCGCTTTCGGCGATCGATCTGCCGCTGCTCGCGGCGAGGGTCTTATAATCTTCGCTGTCCTTTTCGGGATCGGAATTATAAAAAAGTTTCACGCCCCAGTCGATTTCCACGCCGTAGCCGTAACCGGTTACAT
>CALVUL010000005.1 GCA_944363555.1 uncultured Clostridia bacterium | reverse complement strand
ATGGTCGAGGTGACGAGACTCGAACTCACGACCTCTTGGTCCCGAACCAAGCGCGCTACCAACTGCGCTACACCTCGCTACAGCCTATTCATTATATAAAATTTCCGCGGTTTTTGCAAGTATTTTCGCGCGGTTGCCGAAATTTTTCTCTTTCTTCGCATTTCGGTTGTAAATCGGCGCGGAATCTGATACAATAATAAAAAACGGCGCTGCCGCTGCGGAGAAAAAATATGGAGAAATTGAGGAAGGATACGCAAGCCTATTTCAACGCCGCGCTCATCATGACGCTGCTGCTGCCCTTCGGCGTGCTCGGCATCGTGTTCGGCGCGATCCTCGCCACGTGGTACGGGTGGATCATGCTTGGGCTGGGGGCGGCGATCGCCCTTGCCGATTTTTACGTGATGCCCATTTTGTGGGTCAAGTTCGGCGAATACAAAACCTTGCAGCGCATCGCCGCCAGCATTACCGACGAAAAAGTGTATTACATCGATATGCTCGCACAGCGCTTTCAGATGCGCCCCAACGCCATGTGCGACGCCGTGCGCACCCTCATCGCGCATCAGTACATCGAAGGCTACGTGTTCAACAACAAGCGTTTCGTGATGAAGTTGCAGCAGCGCACGGTGAGCGTGCATTGCCCGAACTGCGGTTCCAACGTGAACGTTTACGGGGCGGACGGCATCTGCGAACACTGCGGCACGCTGGTGAAAAATCCCGATAAAAAGGTGGTGCATACCGTTACGGCAGACGAACTTTTCTTCCGCGCTGTGGCGTTGAAGGAGTGCACGATATACCCCATGACGTACGACGAGCAGGCGCAGGATTTCATCGCCAGCGACGTGGTGAAATTCGTCAACGCCAATTCCCAAGAGGTCGCTTATGCGGAGATCGGATCGCTGATCTTCGCCGATACCTTCAAAAAACTCATTCGGGAAAACGGCGTGGAAAAATTCGGCTTTACGAAGAAGGAAGAGAAAAAACTCGTCAAATTTCTGCGCCGCACTTACGGCGGGAAGGAAAAACTTTACGGCGCGGTGGGGCTTGCCCTGCTGTTTACCGATTTCAGGGAATGAGCGGCGGACGGGGCGTAACGCCTCGTTTTGCAAAGCACGGGAGGCGGGGAAACGCCGCGATGCGTTCCGCCGCTTTGCCGAAAACAAACGCGCGCCCCGCGGAAATTTTTTCCGCGGGGCGTTTAACGCTTGACTTGCGCGCCCTCTCCGTGATAATCTAATAAAAAACAGTCTGCATAGGCTAACTTGCGAAAATGAAACTTGACGAATTGAAAACAGGGCAAAGCGGAAAGATCACGAAAGTCGGCGGGGAAGGGGAACTTCGCTGCCGCCTGCTGGATATGGGGCTGATCCCGAAAACGGCGGTTAAAATGATCAAGATCGCCCCGATGGGGGACCCGCTGGAGATCCGCCTGCGCGGTTACGAACTGACGCTGCGCAAAGAGGATGCGGCGAAGATCGAAGTGGAGGCGGAAGAATGAATTTTGCATTGGTGGGCAACCAGAACTGCGGCAAGACCACGTTGTTCAACCAGCTTACCGGATCGAACCAGCACGTGGGGAATTTCCCCGGGGTTACGGTTTCCAGCAAGACGGGGGCGATCCGCGGTCTGAAAAACTGCATGGCGGTGGATCTGCCGGGCATCTATTCGCTGCGGCCGTATTCCGGCGAAGAGATCGTTACCCGCGATTTCATCATCAACGAAAAGCCGGAAGGCATCATCAACATCGTGGACGCCATGAACATCGAGCGCAACCTCTATCTGACGCTGCAGATTCTGGAAATGCGGGTGCCCACCGTCATCGCCCTCAACATGATGGACGAGGTGCGCGCCAACGGCGGCACGGTGGATATCAAGAAACTTTCGGAAGAGTTGGGGGTGCCCGTCGTACCCATCAGCGCGGCGAAGAACGAGGGGATCGACGAACTCGTTTCCGTGGCGTACGAAACGGCGAAGAACAAGATCTATCCCAAGCGCGTCGATTTTTGCGAACAGGGCCCCGTGCACCGCTGCATCCACGCGGTAACGCACCTTATCGAGGACCACGCCGAAACGGCGGGCGTCGCCGCGCGGTTCGCCGCCACCAAAACGGTGGAAGGGGATAAGGACATCGTTTCCAGACTGGAGATCAACGAAAACGAGCGGGAAATGATCGAACATTCCGTCATCGAAATGGAAACGGAATCGGGCACGGACAGGAACGCCGCCCTCGCGGCGATGCGCTACGAATTTATCGAAAAAGTCGTCGCCGAGGCGGTGAAAAAGCCGGAGGAGAGCAAAGAGCACAAGCGCAGCGAAAAGATCGATAAGATCCTGACGAACAAATACCTCGCCATCCCCATCTTCATCGCGGGGATGCTGCTTGTTTTCTTTTTAACGTTTGAAGTTATCGGCAAAATTTTGAGCGACCTGCTCGCCATGGGCATCGACGCGCTGAGCGGTCTCGTCGCCAGCGGGCTGGACGCGTGGGGCGTCAACGCCGTCGTCAAAAGCCTGATCATAGACGGCGTGTTCGCCGGCGTGGGGAGCGTTCTTTCCTTCCTGCCGCTCATCGTGGTGCTGTTTTTCTTTTTATCCATTCTGGAGGACACGGGCTATATGGCGCGCGTCGCCTTCGTGATGGATAAACTGCTGCGCAAGATCGGGCTTTCGGGCAGGAGTTTCGTGCCCATGCTCATCGGGTTCGGCTGTTCCGTGCCCGCCGTGATGGCGACGCGCACCCTCTCTTCCGAACGGGACAGGAAGATGACGGTGCTGCTCACCCCGTATATGAGTTGTTCGGCGAAGATCCCCATCTACACGGTGTTCACGGCGGCGTTTTTCCCGAAATACCGCGCCCTCGTCATGCTGGGGCTTTATGTGTTCGGCATGGTTATCGGCGTTTTGGTGGCGTTGGCGTTCAAACGCACGAAGTTCAAGGGAAACCCCGTTCCCTTCGTGATGGAACTGCCCAACTACCGTTTTCCTTCGGCGAAATCCGTGGGCCTTTTGATGTGGGATAAGGCGAAGGACTTTCTGGTGCGCGCCTTTACCGTCATCTTTCTCGCCACCCTCGTCATCTGGTTTTTCCAGACCTTCGATTACAAATTGAACGTGGCGGCGGCGAGCGGGGAACAGAGTTTATTGGAACTCGTCGGCAGGCTCATCGCGCCGATCTTCGCGCCCTTGGGTTTCGGCGACTGGCGGGCTTCCACGGCGCTGATCGCGGGGTTCACCGCCAAGGAATCGGTGGTGAGCACGCTGGGAGTGCTGCTCGGCGTGGGCAGCGGCGATCTGACCGACGTGCTCGGCACGATGTTCACCCCCCTTACGGCGATCAGTTTCCTCACGTTCGTGCTGCTCTATACGCCCTGCGTGGCGGCGATCGCCGCCATCAAACGGGAATTTAACTCCGGCTGGGCGGCGGCGCTCGTGGCGCTGATGCAGTGCGTCGTGGCGTATGCGGCGGCGTTCGCGGTCTATACCGTCGGCTCGCTGATCACCGCGGCGCGGGCGTTCGGGGCGGCGGACATCGTGCTCATCGCCGCCGTCGCCGCGCTCGTCGTCCTCGATATCGTCTATATCGTGCGGAAGAAAAAGCAGGGCAAGTGCGTCGGCTGTTCGGGCGATTGCTCCGCCTGCGAAAAGAAAAATAAAGCGGATCAATAATAAAAACAAAAAAACGCATGCACATGCGTTTTTTTAATTTCGTAAATCGATTCAACCGCGTTTTTCGGCGCGCTTTTCGCGGAGCAATCGGCGGATTATCGCCACCTGCCAGCGAACCGGCAGCGCGGAAAGCAGTTTCAGCAAGGCGTTGTTATGTATGTTGTAAACGTACTTCGGGCGTTTTTTGAGGGAAACCTTGTAAATCTTTCGCGCTACGGATTCGGGCGGAATCATTTTTCCGGTAAATCGTTCCATAATGCGCTGAAATTTTTCGGCTTGTCCGCCGAAATAGGCGCTTTTTTCGCTCATCAACCGCATTGCGGGCACGCTTCCCTCGGCGAGGGGCGTTTTTACCGCGCCCGGACGCACGGTAACGACTTTCGCTCCCAGCAATCCCGCTTCGTGGCGGAGCGCCTCGGCGTAGGCGTCGAGCGCGGTTTTACTCACGTTGTAAACGCCGTTGAAAGGCAGGGGATGCAAGGGCGCGACTTCGCTCGTCGTGATAAAAATTTTTCCGTTTTTTCGCAAGAGGGGAAAGAAAACTTTGTCGACGAGCATCGCGCCGAGAACGTTCACGTTAAAGACGGCGCGGAGTTTGCCCGTTTCGATTTCCAAAAAATCGTCCATCAAAAAAATTCCCGCAACGTTGACGATGCAATCGAGCGAAATTTTTTCCCGCGACAGCGTTTCCGCAACGCGCCGCAGAGTCTCTTCGTCGGTAATGTCCGCAAGAAAAGGAATCACGTTTTCGGTTTCTTGTATCGGCTTTACGTCCAGCGCGTAAACGGTATGCCCGCTTTGCGCGAAAACCGCCGCGACGGCGGCGCCGATTCCGCTGCCCGCGCCGGTGACGAGTACGTTCATAACTTAAAACTCCAACGCCATTTTGCGTTGTTCGGCGGCATAGGCGCTGTCGATAAACTGCCGCGCGCGGCGGGGGCTTCTGCCGCCCTTGGAGATCGCCCACTGTTCCGCAAGGCGGAAAAGTTCTTCACGCGGCGTTTTCAGCCCGCAGTCGTCGGCAAGTTGGTTTACGATGGAAAGATACTGCGCCTTGTTCGTGGAGGAAAAGAGCACCGTCAGCCCGAAACGGTCGGAAAGGGAAAGTTGTTCCTGCATACATTCGTTTTCGTGGATGCTGTCCCTGCGGTCGGAAAAACTTTCCTTTACGATGTGGCGGCGGTTGGACGTGGCGCACACGATGGTGTTTTTGCCCTTCACGCCGAAACTGCCTTCGAGCGCGGCTTTCAGGGAAGTGAAGCGCTCGTCCCCTTCGGTGAGGGAAAGATCGTCGATGTAAATGATGAATTTCAGCGGCACGGCGCCGAGTTTTTCTTTCAGAAGCGGCAAAGACAGGAGTTGTTCTTTGGAAAGTTCCACGATGCGCAGCCCTTCGGCGAAATATTCGTTCGCCATAGCGTGCACGGTGGAGGATTTCCCCGTGCCGCGTTCGCCGTAGAGCAGCATGTCGAGGGCGGGAAGCCCCGCGATCAGGTTTTCGATGTTCGCGGCGATAAGGCGCTTTTCTTCCTCGTAATCTTTCAGATCGGAAAGGCGTATATCCGGCGCGTTTTCGATGGGCGCGATGTTCCCGTCTTTGAAGAGGAACGCCCCGTAACGCACGTAATCGCCGTACCCGTACCGGCGGTAAAAGCCTTCAAGGCGCAAAGCGTCCTTTTCGGGATCGGCGGAAAAGTGTTCGTTTCTTTCGCCGGAGCAGAAGTATTTGCCGCCGCTTCGTTCTTCGGCTTTTTCCGCCGCGGAAAAAAGCGTCTTTACGTCCTCGGCAAACGCCGAGCGCAGAAAAACGCTGCTTTTCCCCGCCGCCGCCGCGCGGGAGAAGGGATTTTCGTCATACAAAACGAGATCGCCTATGGTTTTCAGAAGGGCGGTTTCGCCGCCGTATTCGTAAAGTTCCGCCAAGAACTCGTCGAAACGGTAGTTTACGGGTTCGTCGTAAAAGGCGAGCAGTTTCGCCGTAAGGGGGATAGCGTTGAGTTTTTTCAGGATTTTAAGCCGAGTCATTCGTTGCGCCTTTTTTTTGTGGAATTTATAAACAGTATAAACCTTTTGCGGCGCAAAATCAAATGAAACGGGAATATTTGCGGAAAAAATAAACGAGATAATTTGACATCGCGGAAAAATCGGAATATAATAGGAATGACAAACGGAACAAAACGGAGGAATTTATCCATGGATACGAACAGCAACGCAAAAATTTATCATGAAAGCGACTGCGATCTGAATCTTTTGAAGAAAAAGACCGTCGCCGTCATCGGGTACGGCTCTCAGGGGCACGCGCACGCGCTGAACTTGCGCGACAGCGGCGTTAAAGTCGTCATCGGGCTCAACAAGGGGGGCAGAACGTGGCCCATCGCCGAGAAGGCGGGCTTCGAAGTGCTTTCCGTTGCCGACGCGGTGAAAAAGGCGGACGTGGTGATGATGCTCGTCCCCGACGAAAAGCAGGCGGATATTTATAAGGAATCGGTGGAGCCCTACCTCACGGAAGGCAAGTACCTCGCTTTCGCGCACGGTTTCAACATCCACTTCAAACAGATCGTACCCGCAAAGACGGTCAACGTGTTCATGATCGCGCCCAAAGGCCCCGGGCACACGGTGCGCAGCGAATATCTGGAAGGGCACGGCGTTCCCGCGCTGGTCGCCATCCATCAGGATTATTCCGGCAACACGCTGGATGTGGCTCTGGCGTACGCCCTCGGCATCGGCGGCGCGCGCGCGGGCGTTTTGGAAACGACCTTCAAGTGCGAAACGGAAACCGACCTTTTCGGCGAACAGGCGGTGCTCTGCGGCGGCGTTACGGCGCTGATGAAAGCGGGCTTTGAAACGCTTGTGGAGGCGGGGTACGATCCCAGAAACGCGTATTTTGAATGCATTCACGAAATGAAACTCATCGTCGATCTGATCTACAGCGGCGGATTTTCCAAGATGCGTTACTCCATTTCCGATACGGCGGAATTCGGCGATTACGAAACGGGCAAGCGCCTTATCACCGATGAAACCAAAAAGGAAATGAAAAAGATCCTGCA
>CALVUL010000004.1 GCA_944363555.1 uncultured Clostridia bacterium | reverse complement strand
CCCATAGTCATCTTCACGTTCGCAAGGGAACGCTCGTCTGCAAACGATTCGATCTCTTCCGCCGCGGGCGCCGTTTTGATGGAAAATTCGTAAGAAATACTCGTTTCGTGCCCCAAACCGTCGGTCGCTCTCAGGCGGTAAACGTAACTGCCCGCCTCCGCGGGGATAAACGCGCCGTTTTCCGTCTGCCGCTCGCTCTCCGCGCCGCCCTCGGTGTAAAACAGTGCGGCGTCCACCTGCACCTCGCCCGTAAGCGGACTGTACGCAACATAGGTCGGCAGGCGGAATTCCCTGTTCGTTTCAAAGGAATTCTGCGCCGCGTAATCGGAAAAATACAGCGTGGGGGCGACGTCGCGTTTCACCGTCAGCGTAACCGTGCGTTCCGCCACGATCTCCCCGCCCGAACGGGCGGCGTAGACGATCGTATATCCGCCGAGATCGGCGACGTCGAAAGTATCGCCGAACACGGCGACCCTGCCGCCGGCGGCGTTTTTCACCGTGGCGGTAACTTCGTAAACGTTGCCCTTCCCGTCCGTAACCGGATCGAGATCGAGCGCGTACACGCTGCCGAAAGAAACTTCTTCCGTTTTATCCTCGAACCCCTCGATCTTGACGTCGCACCCCGCGAAAAACGTAGCGCACGCCGCGATCAGGCATAAAACAAACGCTGCAAAAAGGACTGTTTTCGTTTTTTTCATCGTTTTCCTCCTCACGCGCATTTTACGATGCGGAAGTTATCCAAATAGAACGACGAACCCGCGGGCAAACCGTCATCGAACATCACGAACATGTGGAATTCGCTTTCAAGCGTGCTCTTGTTCCAGCCGTATATCGTGGAAAGCGGCATCTCGTAGGTGATCCATTCGTTCTGCGGAAGCGCCGTGTTGGTGGCTTCCATATTCACGCCCCATGCGAGGGAGGCGTTCGGCCATTCCTTGATCCCACCCCAGATGTAATAGGTGGCGATGTTCGTGGAAAGCGGCGCCGCGTTATATACGTCGTAGGCGATCTTGTAGTCTTCCGGATGGTCCTTAAACTGCGTGAAATCGATGATCGGAAACAGTTTCGAGGAAAAGGACAGCCGCGCGTAACCGCCGCTCCCCTTGGGGAAGGAAACCTTCATCATCTTCTCCCCCTGTGTGGGCAGCACGCCGTTGTCGGAAGAAACAACCTCCGTATTCGGGATGAATCCCTTTTCCGAAGCGGGTTTGAGGATATGCGCCTGATACGCCTTTTCAAAGGAACAGATCTCGAAGGGATCGACCACGATATCCACCGCGGGGGCGCTGTAATCGTCGTGCCGGCGAACGAGTTCCATATCGTCGAGGTAGATCGCCGGCGCGGTTTCAAGCGTGTAGCCCTGCACGGAATAATCGTCGAACCCGAGCCTGACGCCGCTACAGTTTTCAAGATCGTAGAACATATTGAGGGTATCCGCATCCACCGCCATCTCCACGTCGTTCCAGCCGGATTTCAGAACGACGGTTTCCACGGGAGAGGACTGCCCGTCGAAAAACGTGAAGTTCCAATAGAGAGGCACGTCGAAATCCGCGGCGTTGTACGCGCTCATCCGCACCGCGGAAAAGCCGGAAAGTTCGCGGTAGTTATACCCTTTTGAAGTCGAATAAAACGGGATTCCCACTTCCGGCGGATCGTTATAGTAATACCCGCCGTAGACGGTCAGTTTTGCCGATTGGCTACCGCTCTTGACGAACCGCTCGTCGGTATTGACTTCGATTTTCCCGAAATTCACGGACATCTGCAGCCCCATGAAATCGGGATCGTACCTTTCGAAATCGCGCAAAACGACGGTATCGGCGCCCGCCGTTTCCTCCTTTTTGCATCCCGCGCCCAACGATGCCGTTACGAAAAGCGCGAGGAGTAAAACCAAAAATCTCTTCATCGTCTTTCTCTCCTCATCCGATCGCTGCGACTGTAACGGTGCCGAGCGCCGCCGTGCGCGCGCCGTCCCCCTGCGCGCCGAAATAAACGTGGATATTCTTCACCTTGCCCGAACCCCACGGCAAACCGTAAATGTTGCGCACGGTGATCGTTTCCGCCGCCGCGCTCCTGAGCGTGCCGGACGCGATCTCGTAATAATACGCCGAACGCTCGAATTCAAAGCAGATGCTGTATTGCAGCGTTTCATCCTCTTCGCCTTTTTTCAGGACGAAAGAGACCCAATCGGTATCTTCCCCGATGCTTTCCAAAAAGTCGCCGGAGATGACGAGCCGCTGCGTCGTTCCTGCATCCGCCGCGTCGAAAGCGACGTACGCCAGCGAATCCGCCCCGTCGCCCTGCACGGAGATGTCGCCGTACAAAACGGTTGCGTTTTCCGCCCAGTCGGAGGCGTAGGTTTCCGTAGAAACGCCGCCGAGGGGCAAAGACACGTTCTTTTCACCATTCGCGGAGGAAACGACGAGGTCCACCGAATCCGATTCGAGTTTCGAGCCGCGCACGCGGTATATGCGGATGCGGTTTTCGCCCTCCCCGTACGTCGCTTCGGGCGAAAGCGTTTCGCCGCCGCGCTTCAGATTGCTTTCCGCCGAAAGAGCGATCTCGAATTCCACGTCGTTGCCGCTGCGCATTACGTCCGCCACGGCAAATTTTTCTTCGCCCGCGAAGAGTTCCGCCAGATCGAGCATCTGGCGGCGGATCCTGAAAAACCGCTCGGAGTTCGTGAGAATGCGCATCTCGTCGAATAATTGTTCGTAAAGCGAATCGAGGATCGCCTCCGCGGAGATGTCGTACCCCGCTGCCTCGCCCATCGCGGCGTAGCCTGCCCGAAGGGCGAGCAGCAGTTCCTTATCCTCTATGCCGTCCCTCGCCGATTGCAGCCGGAGGGTACCCACGGGCTCGTCAAGCCCGTAAGGTTTCCCGGGATAGAAAAGGAACCCTTCCCCGTTGATGTCGCACGTTCTCGTGGGCGACTGATAATAATCCTCCACGTACGTGCCGTTTTCGTTCTGATAATAGGTAACCGCCCAATAGAGGTTGCCCGTGATGCCGAACTTTTCCGCCTGCCAATCGAGGATGCGCGGGAACGTGCCGGCGGCGTCTATCGTGTAACTCGCAAAAGGATAACTGGGGCCGAAACAGGTATACCACCACTTTTCCTTTTCGTCGGTATTCTGAAATTTCTGCCGCTCCTCTTCCGAATCGTAATTCTGGATCTGCGGGCACCACGTGTCGATGCTCCCCGCCATCTTTTCGTTGTACGAGGCGACCGGCACGACGGTAACGATGCTGCGGAGGGACGCGGCGATTTCCGCTTTCAGTTCCGCGTCTCCCGCCATCCCCTCGATATTCCGCGCCGCCTCTTCTTCCGCCGCCCTGACGCGGCCCATCACCGCTTCCACGTGGTCCGCGCTGCCGTACATGTCGGGCTCGTCGATCATCGTGTAGTAGCCGAGCAGTTTATCCACCAGATTGACGTTTTCTTCGAGACAGCGCGCGGCGAACGCCGTGAGCACGTCTACGGAAACCTGCCGATCGATGTTCGGGCCGGTTTCGTCCTCGATATAGCGGTACGGCACGGCGAGGGTGGAGTTGCGCGGATTTTTGACGTAATCCCAAACGAGATCCACCCATTCTTCCGCATCGTTTTCATCCAGCCCGAAATAGGCGATGGCGTCGGAACCATTCCCCACCATCCACTGCCCGCCCCCGAGGCGGTATTTGGACAGCGCGAGGTTGTAACGGTTGATCGTATCCAAAGAAGAATCCATCTCCCCGAACGCCAACCCCCAGCCGTTGGGCGAAAAATAACTTCGGCTGTGCGTCGTTTCGCTCACCTCGACGTCCCGCACGTTGAGACGGACGGGGATTTCCTGCGTTTTCCCGTCGTATTCCACGGCGAAAGTTCCGCTGTATACGCCCGCCGCCGTTTCCGCGGGGATATGAAATTCGAAATAGATCCCCTGATTGCGCCCCGCTTCCACGTTGTTTTCCCCCGCGGCTTTCGCCGTTTCGAAGGGGAGAAGGGCGTCGGGCCAGTCGCCCGTGGGGAGCACGGCGGACTGCCCGTTCGTGATCTCGTTCAACTCGATATATTTCTGATTGTAAACGCTCACGTTTTCCTTTGCGTACTCATTTTCACCCGAAAAAAGATCGGATAAAACGACATCGTAACTGCGGATATTCGTGCCCGCCGTGATGATGATCTGCGCTCCCTCGTCCTCGTTTTTAGCCGCC
>CALVUL010000003.1 GCA_944363555.1 uncultured Clostridia bacterium | reverse complement strand
TGCAAAAACACCGCCCGGGAACGTTCAGCAACGGCGCGATCTATCTGCACGGCGCGGCGTTCAAATTCGCGGCGGACTGCGCGCGGGGGGATTACGCCGAGGCGCTCGATACCGTGCAGCGCATCCTCCCCAACCACGAGGACAGCTGCGATTCGCGCCGCACGAGCGAGCCGTACTGCGTAGGCAACGTGTATTTCGGCGTCTCGCACCCCTGTTACGGGCTGAATCTGTACACATGGTTCACCGCTACGCCGGCTTGGCTGATCCATACGGGGTTCGAATCGCTTTTGGGCGTGAAAGCCGATTACGAAGGGCTGCGCGCCGAACTGCACGGCGTGCCGGAATGGAAAGAATATACGGTGGATAAACTCTTCCGCGGCAGGCGTTATCGGATCCGGTTCTCCCGCGCGGAAGCGGGCAGAGAAAAGGGGCTGTATATCGGCGGAAAGAAACTTGAAGGGGATCTGATCCCCGCGCCGAAGGACGGAGAGACCGCCGCGGCGGAAGTGTATTTTTAAGAAGGCGTTTTCGGTTTTTATTTGAAATTTTCAGGAGGTGTTGTTGTGGACTGGACGGACGAAGTGATCTATCTGTTGCGGATACTGCTGTCGTTGGGATTGGGATTTTGCATCGGGTTTGAAAGGAAACTGAGATTCAAGGAGGCGGGGATCCGCACGCACACGATCGTGTGCGCGGGTGCGGCGCTCATCATGGTGGTGTCGAAATACGGGTTTTCGGACATAGCGGAATACGACGCGTCGCGTGTGGCGGCGCAGATCGTATCGGGGATCGGGTTCATCGGAGCGGGGATGATCATCTACCGAAAGATGGCGATCTACGGCTTGACGACGGCGGCGGGAGTATGGGCGACCGCGGGCGTGGGGATGGCGGTAGGGAGCGGACTGTATATCGTATCGGTGGGGACGACGATCCTGCTGATCGCGGTGCAGTGCGTGATGCATATAAAGTGCAGATTGTTCAGGACGAAAACGTATTGGAAAGTACGGGTGCGGTTCGAGCAGACGGAAAACGAAAGCGAAACGGTGAGGGAACTGTTTGCGGCGGATCACTTCGAGCGGATCCAGACGGTACGGGAAGGGGAGATCATGGTGTGCGACGCGACCATCAACACGGATAAAAATTTCACGGCGCAGTATATCGCCGAGATCCTGAAAACCCATCCCTTCATCCGTTCCGTCGAACGCTGCGGAGACGAATAGAAACAGGTATTTTGGAGAACGATCGATGAAGTATGACGTAGCGATAATCGGCGGCGGGGTGATCGGCGCGCTGACGGCGCGGGAACTTGCCCGCTACGCGCTGTCCGTCGTCGTGCTGGAAGGCGCGGCGGACGTGGCTGCGGGGGCGAGCAAAGCCAACAGCGGCATCGTGCACGCGGGGTTCGACGCGGCGGAAGGCTCGCTCAAAGCGCGTTACAACGTGGCGGGCAGCCGGATGATGGCAACGGTCTGCGAAGAACTCGGCGTCGGTTACGAGAACAACGGTTCGCTGGTGCTGGCGTTCGACGAAGCGCAGATCGGGATATTGGAAACCCTTCTCGCGCGCGGCAGGGCAAACGGCGTGCGGGATCTGAGGATCATCGGCAGGGAGGAACTCTTTCTGCGGGAAAAGCACGCGAGCGGCAGGGCGGTGGCGGCGCTGTACGCGCCGACGGGGGGCATCGTGTGTCCCTTCGAACTGACCATCGCCGCCATGGGGAACGCCATGGACAACGGCGTTTTGCTGCTGACCGATTTTGAAGTCGTCCGTGCGGAAAACGGAAAAACCGTTACCCTGCATGCCGCCGACGGGCGGGCGGTATCCGCCGGATACGTCGTCAACTGCGCCGGCGCGGGGGCGGAGAAGATCGCCCGCCTGTTCGGGGATGATTCCTTTACCGTCGGCGCAAGGAAGGGGGAGTACATCCTCCTCGATTCCGCGGCGAAAGGTTTCGTGAAAAGCACGATTTTCAGCGTGCCGACGGCTGCGGGAAAGGGCGTTCTGGTTACCCCTACGGCGGACGGCAACATCCTCATCGGGCCCACTTCGGTGGAGGAGCCGGATTTTTCCACGGCGATCCGCCGCGGCGCTTTCGGCGAGATCATCGAAAAGGCGCGCGCGATATGCGACGGCATTCCCTTCGGGGAAACGATCACGTCCTTTGCGGGGGTGCGCGCTTATTGCGACAGGCACGATTTTATCGTGGAAGAAAGCCGCAAGGCGGAAAATCTGTTCAACACGGCGGGCATCGAATCGCCCGGGCTGACATCCGCGCCGGCGATCGGAAAAGCCGTCGCGGAAAAGATCGCGGCGCGGTTCGGCGCGGAAAAGAAGAAGGATTTCAATCCGAAACGGCGGGCGTTTTCGTGGTTCAGAAAACTCGGCGCGGCGGAAAAGAACGCCGTCATCGCCGAAGATCCGGCGTACGGGAAGATCGTCTGCCGCTGCGAAAGCGTAACGCTGGGCGAGATCGTGAACGCGATACGGCAAAATCCGCCGGCGCGCACGCTGGACGGGGTGAAACTGCGCACGCGCGCGGGCATGGGGCGGTGCCAGAGCGGGTTCTGCCAGCCGGCTACGCTGGAAACCATTGCAAAGGAATACGGGCTTTCCCTCGGGGAAGTTACCAAAAACGGAAAAAATTCCGCGATCGTAAGCGGCGGTGCAATATGAAAAGGGATATCGTGATCATCGGAGGGGGCCCCGCGGGGCTGGCGGCGGCGGTCGCCGCGTATGACGCGGGCTGTAAAAACGTGCTCGTCGTCGAGCGGGAAAGCGAAGTCGGCGGGGTGCTCAAACAGTGTATCCACAACGGTTTCGGGCTGACGCGGTTCAAGGAAAATCTGACGGGTCCGGAATACGCGCACAAATTCATCGAAGAGGCGGAAAAACGCGGTATCGAAATGCTGAAGGATACCTTCGTTACGGAACTTACCGCCGATAAAAAAGTTACCTGCATGAATCAAAGCGGCATCTTCACCGTGGAGGCGAAAGCCGTAATTTTGGCGATGGGCTGCCGCGAGCGCAGCAAGGGCGCCCTCAACATCGCCGGCACGCGCCCCGCGGGGCTGTTCAGCGCGGGCACGGCGCAGAAATACGTCAATGTCAAGGGTATGCTCCCGGGAAAACGGGTGGTGATCCTCGGTTCGGGGGACATCGGGCTGATCATGGCGCGCCGCCTCACGCTGGAAGGCGCGAAGGTGCTGTGCGTCAGCGAGATCATGCCCTATTCTTCGGGGCTTAGGCGCAACATCGCGCAGTGCTTGAACGATTTCGGCATCCCGCTGTATCTCGAACACACCGTGGCGGAGATCGAGGGCGAGGGGCGCGTCAGCGGCGTAACGCTGGTGAAAGTCGACGAAAACAAACGCCCGATCGCCGGTACGGAAAAGCATTTCGACTGCGATACCGTGCTGTTTTCCGTAGGGCTGATCCCCGAAAACGAACTGACCGAGCGCGCGGGCGTCGCGCTGGATCCGCGCACGAAGGGCGCCGTCGTGGACGGCGACAGGCAGACGCAGACGGAAGGCGTGTTTGCCTGCGGCAACGTGCTGCACGTGCACGATCTGGTCGATTTCGTTTCGGAGGAGGCGGAGATCGCCGGCAGAGCGGCGGCGGAATACGCGCTGCAAGGCGGGCGCGCGCATGCGTATATTTCCGCAGAGAACGGCGAAAACGTAACGTACGTGCTGCCGCAGCGCGTCGATAAGAACAAGAACGCGCCGCAAAAACTCTTTTTCCGCGTGCGCAAGGCATTCCGGAACGCCGTCGTTACCGTCGATACCGGCGCGCGGCGAAAGACGGTGAAAAAAATCGCCGTCGCCCCGGGGGAGATGGAAAGCGTGGCCCTTTCCGCCGAGGAGATCGGCGGGGCGGAATATGTAAAAATCGCCGTAACGGGAGGGGATCGGTAATGGAACTCGTCTGCATCGAATGTCCGCGGGGCTGTCTGCTTTCCGCGGAAAAAACCGAAGGGGGCGTTTCGGTCAGCGGAAATTTCTGCCCGAAAGGCAGAGCGTACGCCGAGGCGGAAATCACGGAACCCCGCCGCGTGCTGACGAGCACGATTCGCGCCGCGGGGGCGATGGTGCCCGTCAGGACGGATCGTCCCGTGAAAAAAAGCATGATTTTCGCGTTGATGAAGAAGATCCGCGCCGCGCGGCTCACGCATGCCGTCGCCATCGGCGATACAATTATGGAAAATATCGACGGCGAGGGCGCAAACGTGGTGGCGTCCGCGTCGTACGGGGGTGAACCATGCTCGATCTAAGCAATCCCGTCATCGCGGCGGTGCGCAGCGAAGAGGAATATTTCGCGGCAATCAAGAGCGCCGTTTCCGCCGTATTCATGCTCAAAGCGGAACTTTCGAGTTTTGAAAGGCTGGCGGCGGCAAAGGGCGGAAAACAGGTCTACGTGCATATCGACATCGCCGAAGGCATCGGCAAGGACAGGGAAGGGCTGGCGTTTTTGAAGCGCGCGGGGGCGGACGGGATCATCAGCACGAAAAACCACCTGATCGCGCTGGCGAAAGAAAAAAATCTCGCCACCGTGCAGCGTTTTTTCATCATCGATTCCGTATCGGTTTCCACCGCGCTGGAAATCGTCGCGTCCACCAAGCCCGATTACGCCGAACTCATGCCCGGCGTGCTGCCGAAGGCTATCGCCGGTTTTGTGGAAAAGACGAAGAAAACGAAGATCATCGCCGGCGGACTGATCGAAAACAAGGCGGACGTGCTCGCCGCCCTCGCCGCTGGGGCGGACGGCGTTTCGACGGGGAAAAGCGCGCTTTGGAACGCGTGAAACGGCGGCGCGGTTTTGCCGCGGCGCGCGGAAAAACCGGCTTTCAAAGCGAAAGCGCCGCGAACGTGATCTTGCGGTAAAAAAACAGAAAAAGACGATCTTGCAGAAAGCGCCCTTTCCCGCATGCGGGAAAGGGCGCCGTTATTTTCGTTTCATACCGGTTTTATTTTGCGTCGGGCGCGGGGGGAATTTCAGCCGCGTTTTTTTCTTTATCCTTTCGCCTGCCGAAGGAAAGGCGCCTTTCGTTTTGCAGATTTACGCGGTCGGCGGAAAGGATCAGTAAAAACAGCGGCAGCACGTAATAGGGCGCGGGCATCAGACAGTCGATCAGCCCGTACAGTTCCGTACCGATTACGGCGAGCATGCAGAAAAAGGAGTAAAAATCCGCTTTTGCAAAGGTCTTGAATTTATAGATATTGTGGATCATCAGACAGACGAAACCGAACATCCCCAAACTCGAAAGCGCCTGATAGAGGCTGTTGTGGCTGAGCCAGAACCCGTAAACGATCCCGCCCTGCGGCACGTCGTGATGGTGCATGAGCCCCAGCCCGAAAAGGGGGTTTTCCAAAAAGAAACGGATGCTGTCAGCCCAGACGTGGCTCCTGCCGAGGTCAAATCCGCCCGCCGTCAGCACGGAGACGACCTGATCCCACAGACCTTCGATGACGAAAAAGCAGGCGATGAGCGCCGCTGCCGCCGCCCCGATGCAGAAAAGGGCGGAACAGAGCAGTTTGAACCGGTCTTTTCCCTTGATTACGGCGAGCGTTGCGATCAGGCACACGAAAAGATAGGGCGCCAGCGCCATGACCGCCGCGCGGGACGCCGTGAACACCCCCGCGAGAGTGAACAAAAACGCCGCGACGACGAAGAAGAAAGATACTTTCATATACTTCGCCGCCAGATAAAAACACGCGGGGATGGAAAAGAGCAGTACGGTTACGATGCCGTTGTATACGCCCCAGTTGAGTTTGACGGCGTCCTGTACGAAGACCTCGTCCCAAAAGTGTTCGGTCGTCGCCGCCGTGATGAAGATCTGCAGCGAAACGACGGCGCCCATGGCGAAAAGAAGTTTGAAAACGTATTCCGGTTTTTCAAAGGTACTGTTCGCCGCAAGCAGGATAAAGAGCGCCATCACCGGTACGAGCAGGGCGAGCATCGAGATCTGTTCGATGTAAAGCGCGTCCGCCATGTAATTCGCGGCGAAACTGCCCGCCAGCACGTAGCTGGCGGCATAGGGCATGACGGCTTTTAAATTGCCCGTCGGGCGGAACGAAGGTCTTTTTTGGGCGATATAATAAAACAGCGTGCAGACGAAGATCCCCGCGGACACGAAAAAAAACCATCCGAGCGTGAAATCTCCTTCGATAAAGCGGATGGCGTAATAGCTCAGCGATATGGGCACGAACAGGGGTTTTAAATCCCGCTGCGTGGCGAAGATGAAAGCGGAAACCAGAAGGATCACCGAAAGAATCAGTTCGTTGCAGTCGAAAAAGGAAACCCCTAAAACGAATACCGAATAGAGAAAGATAAACGCGTCCGAATTGAGAAACGCGGAAATCGCGCCGCTTAATTTTTTCCTTGTCAAAGGCATTCGTTTCCCTCTTTTTTCCGCACGGTGAGCGGTTTCATTGGAATACAGATATTTTATCACATATCGTTGAAAATGTAAAATCATTCCGCAAAAAAAAGAAAAAAAGCCCGTTCGCCGCCCTTGATATGCGCCCCGAAAGCCGTACGCGCCCTTTCGGGCGCATAGTTTTCCGCCGCCGTCGCATACTCTGTATATGAAAAAATTGTCGGTTGCCGCGCTGTTCGCCGCCCTGTTTTTCTGCTGCGGCGCGCCGCTCGCCGTTTATGCCGTTCCCTTTTACGATCTCGACCCGAAACCCATCGTTCTGCGGGCGGAATTTTCCACTTCCTACGCCTCTTCCGGCGAGGCGCGCAAGCACAACGTCGCGTTGGCGGCGAAGGCGCTCGACGGCGCCCTCGTCGCTTCCGGAGAGGAATTTTCCTTCAATGCGCGGGTGGGCGAACGCACCGCGGAAAGGGGGTATCGGGAGGCGAAGATCATCGTCGGCGGAAAGTTCGCGGAGGGGGTGGGCGGCGGCGTCTGTCAGGTTTCCACCACACTGTATAACGCCGTGCTGCTGGCGGGGCTCCGCGTTACGGAAAGCCATCCGCACAGTCTGCAAGTGGGTTACGTTTCCGCCGGCGCGGACGCGATGGTCAACTATTATTTCGCCGATCTGCGCTTCGTGAACGATACGAAGAACCCCGTTTATCTGGAAACGAAAGCCGACGGCAGCCGTCTGA
Source organism: uncultured Clostridia bacterium (assembly GCA_944363555.1). Classification (GTDB taxonomy): domain Bacteria; phylum Bacillota; class Clostridia; order Christensenellales; family Borkfalkiaceae; genus UMGS775. Next base: position 33,329 of record CALVUL010000003.1, on the reverse strand, counting down.
TCGTGCGCGTCTACGGCGAGGCGTTGAAAGGGAGAATCGCCTTGAAAAGCCGCGTCGTGGGGGAGATCGCGCCGGAAGAAAAAATCGTCGTCGATACGGCGGGGGAATATCCCGATCTTTACAAGGGCGAAAGGCGGATCGTGCGTTACGGCAAGGCGGGCGTAAAGAGCGAACTTTATTTGCTGCGCTATTCGGAAAGCGGCGCGCTGACGGAAAAGATCCTGCTCAGAAAGGATCGTTATCTTCCTATCGATACCGTCATTGCGGAAGGCACGGCGGAACCGCCCGCGGCGGAAGAAGGTACCGATCTTTCCGAGATCCCGCCGAATACCGATCGGGCGGAAGGCGGCGGCGACGGGATTTTGCCGGAAGGAGGCGCGGCATGAAGGCGGTATCCATTACCGCGCTGGCGCTGCAACTTGCAGCCCTCGTCGGCGTATCCCTATGGCTCAGCCGTCCGCTGTGGCTCGCCCTTCTGTTCCGCGGGGCGGGGATGCTGCTCTGCGCGTATATTCTCGACAGCGGCATGAACGCCGCCTATAAGACCCTTTACGCGCTGCTTCTGAGCGCGTTCCCGCTTTTGGGGATCCTCGCGTATTTTATCCTCCGCGCGGGCGGGCGCGCTCGGAAACCGACGCCGAAAAAAGCCGGCGGCGCCAAGGCGGGCGGTTACGCGGCGGCGAAACTCGGCGGCAGATGCGGCGCGGCGGACGGCGCGGAATACATCGCCACGGGGGAAAGGTTTTTTTCGATGCTCATCAAGGACATCCGCGCGGCGAAAAAATACGTGCTGCTGCAGTTTTTTATCGTCAGGGAGGGGGAACTGCTCGAAGAACTCTTCGCCGCCCTCGGCAGCCTGTCGGGGCGCGGGGTGAAAGCGAAGTTCTGTTTCGACGCCTTCGGCGCTTTCCGCGCGGAAAAAACCATCCGATCGCTTTGTGAAAAAAACCGCGTCGAATACCGCGCGTTCAACAGGATCGGCTGGTTTTTAAACGGCGGGATCAACCGCCGCAATCACGGCAAATGCGCGGTCATCGACGGGAAAACGGCGTATATCGGCGGGGTGAACGTCGGCGACGAGTACGTCGGAAAAACCGAGCGCTTCGGCGTGTGGAAGGACGGCGGCGTGCGCTTTCACGGCGGCGCGGTGGACGGCGTGATCGAGGCGTTTTTTTCCGCCTATAATTTCCGCCGCGGAAAAAAGGAAAGCCCCGAACCGTATTACAACCGCAAATCGGCGCCCGCGGAAGGCGAATTTCTGAATGCTTTCTTTTCGGCGCCGACGGGGGAGGAAAGCCACCTTGCCGAGGTCTATAAAACGGCGATCTACAACGCGAAAAAAAGCGTTACGATCTCCACGCCCTATCTCATCCCCGACGACGGCGTTACGAACGCTTTGATCTCCGCGGCGGAAAGGGGTGTGGAAGTGCGCGTCGTCATTCCCGCCGTGCCGGACAAGCGCGCGGTGTACGAAGTAAGCCTTGTCTTTGCGGAAAAACTGAAGGCGCACGGGATCGCCGTGCTGCGGTACGCCGCCGGTTTCATCCACTGCAAGAACACGGTGATCGACGGCGAATACCTGCTTTCGGGATCGGGAAACATGGATTACCGCAGTTTGTATCTGCATTATGAGATCGGGCTGTTCGCCAGATGCCGGCGGTTGGCGGAAGCGGCGGAAAAAGACATATTGGAGGGCGCGGAAAATTACGCCGGAGGGGAAGCGAACCTGAAAGGGCGCGCGCTGAAGATCCTCGCGCCCTTTATGTGATACGTCGTTTTTTTACGGAAAATCGGAAATCCCCGCCCTCGGGCAAACCTTTGCTTGACGAATCCGCATATAAATGATATACTTGAACTGCCAAAGAAGTACGGAGCAGGTTTATGAAGATTTTAACCTTCGATATAGAGAGCTGTACGGGCAGCCCGTCGGACGCGAGCCTTTGCAGTTTCGGTTATTGTTTTTCGGAAGATTTCGAAGTCCTCGAGAAAGAGGATATTTTGGTCAATCCGCTGCCGAAGAAGTTCCGCCTCGGCAAAAAGGGGGAGGAGGCGCGCATCAAACTCGCTTACGAGGAGGAGGAATTCCGCCGTTCGCCCCGTTTTCCCAAAGTGTATAACGACATCAAGCGGCTCTTTCTGAAAGCGGATATCTGCATCGGGTTCGCCGTCGGCAACGACGTGCGCTATCTCAACAACGCCTGCCAGATCTTCCGCCTGCCGATCATCGAATACCGGTTTTGCGACGTGCAAATGCTCGCCGGTTTTATCGACGAAACCAATAAGGGCATGGGATTGAGCCGCCTCGGCGAAAAATACGGCATCGAATTTCTGGAACACAAGTCGGATGACGACGCCTTCGCTACCTTAATGCTCTTTCAGAAGTTGTGCGAATCGTGCAAAATGGGCGCGAAGGAACTTCTGGATTATTACGAGATCGTGCCCGGCGTCAACGCGAAGGACGGCGTGAAAGGCATGTTTTCCTTGGCGCAGATCTACAACCGCAAGGGACTGAAAAGGAGCAAGGCGCAAAGCGGCATTTTATTGCACGAATTTTTGCGGGAAATGAAAAAACGCCCCAAAGCGCAGGGGAGTTTGCGCGGAAAGCGGGTATGCTTTTACAGCGAGTTGGAAAAGGACGATATTCTGACCGCCCGCCGGCTGATCAAGCGCATTTACGATCTCGGCGGCAGTTATACGAGCGATCTGACTTCCGCCAATCTCTACGTTACGAGCGGTAAGGAAGGGGACGCGCGTTTAAGAAAGGTAAAACGGCTGATGAGCGCGGGCCAGCGGGTGAAGATCGTCGGGGAAAAGGAGTTTGTCGAAAGCCTCGGCGAAGTGGAGCAGATCGAGTTTGACGATGTTTCCGTTTTGGTGAAACACGCGCGGGAAAAGGCGGAAAACCGTATGGCGAGAGCGCGCGGGCAGAAGGGCGGCGCGGAAAAGAGCAAGGTGGAAAAATACCGCGAAAAGGCGGGCGCGAACAGGGAACTGGCAAAAAAAGGATAGAAAGAAAGGAAAGCGAAAGCGGGGCGGCGCCCCGCTTTTTTTATGTCCGTTAAATTATACCGACAAGTGCAGAGCAGTTGTGAAAAGGAGGCGGATTTTACGCTCGGGCGGAAAAGACGAAAAGCTTTTCAAAAAATTTTTTATTTTTTCCTGAAAAACCGTTGACAAAAGTTTGCGCAAGGCATATAATACAAACAGTTGAACGATTGTTCAATCGTTTTTCAAAAAAGGAGTGCAGGGATATGCTCGATAAAAACGGAACGGAAATGTGTTCGTGCGAACATGTGCATGAGGACGTGGTCAGCAACGTCGGCGCCGCCATGGCTACGGAGGACGAGTTGTACGAAGTTTCCGAACTCTTTAAGGTATTCGGGGACAGCACGCGTACGCGCATCCTGTCCGGCCTTGCGGTCAGCGAAATGTGCGTGTGCGACATCGCCCGCCTGCTCGGGATGACGAAATCCGCCATTTCCCATCAGCTCAGGGTGCTCAGGCAAACGAAACTCGTCAAGGTGCGCAAGCAGGGCAAAGAGGTGTATTATTCGCTGGCGGATAAGCACGTGGAACTGATGTACCGGATGGCTTTGGAACACGTAAGAGAATAAAAAGGAGAAGAATAATGAAAAAGATCGTGAAAGTGGAAAATCTGGACTGCGCGAACTGCGCGGCGAAACTGGAACGCGCCCTGAACCGCATCGGCGGCGTCAGCGTCAACATCAACTTTATGGCGCAGAAGATGGCTTTGGAATGCGAGGACGGGCGGTACGCCGCGCTCGCGGAGGAGATCCGCGCCGTCGCCGCGCGGGTGGAACCGGAATGCGTGTTCAAGGGGCTGTGAAAAAACGATGAGCGCAAATAAAAAGATGCTGATCCGCATCATCGCCGCCGCGGCGCTGTACGCGGCGGCGATGGCGGTTTATTTTACGGTTGAAGAAATGCCCCTTTACGGGAAGATCGCCATGTTTGCCGCCGTCTATCTCGTCATCGGTTACGACGTATTGCTGCGCGCCGCCCGCAACATCGCGCACGGGCAGGTATTCGACGAAAATTTTCTGATGTCGCTGCCCACGTTGGGCGCGTTTGTCAGCGGCGAACTGCCGGAAACGGTCGCCGTCATGCTCTTTTATCAGGTGGGGGAACTCTTCCAGAGTTACGCCGTGGGCAGATCGCGCGCGTCGATCTCCTCGCTGATGGAGATCCGGCCCGATAAAGCCGTCGTTCTGCGCGGGAACGGGGAGGAAACCGTTTCTCCCGAGGATGTGGAGATCGGCGAAACGATCGTCGTGAAAGTCGGCGAAAGGATTCCGCTGGACGGCGTGGTTGCGGAAGGCGAAAGTTATCTCGATACTTCCGCGCTGACGGGGGAATCGGCGCCGCGCGCCTGCCGCGCGGGGGACGCCGTCCTGAGCGGATCCATCAACGCCGGCAGCGTATTGAAGATCCGTACGGAAAAGGCGTTTTACGATTCCACCGTCAATAAAATCTTGGAACTCGTGGAAAACGTCGCCGGAAAGAAGGCGAAGGCGGAAAATTTCATCACCCGCTTTGCGAAATATTATACGCCCGCCGTCGTGGGCGTGGCGCTTATCCTGTTTTTGCTGCCCTCGCTGATCACCGGCGAATGGGCGGAATGGGGCGGCAGAGCGCTTAACTTTCTCGTCGTCAGTTGTCCGTGCGCCCTCGTCATCAGCGTGCCGCTGAGTTTTTTCGGGGGCATCGGCGGCGCGTCGAAAAGCGGCGTTCTGATAAAGGGCGGCGCGTATATGGAAAAACTGGCGGAAGCCGGCGTGTTTGTGTTCGATAAAACGGGTACGCTCACGAAGGGAAAGTTTGCCGTAAAAGGGATTTATCCCGAAGAAAGGGCGGATGAGATCCTCGCCGCCGCGGCGGTCTGCGAAAAAGAATCCACGCATCCCGTGGCGCGCTCGATCATGGAAAAATGCCCCGTTTCCGCAGCGGAAGGCTGGGCGGTTACGGAACTTTCCGGCATGGGGGTCGTTGCGGAAAAGGCGGGTGAAAGGATCGTTTGCGGCAACGAAAAACTATTTCGTAAAGAATGCATAAAACATGAGCAATTAACAAATGAAAATACAATCGTTTATGTCGCGCGTAACGGCGAATATTTAGGCAGGATCGAGATCGGGGACGAGATCAAGGAAGAATCGAAAGCCGTCGTCGCCGCGCTGAAAGCGGGCGGCTTGAAAACGGTGATGCTCACCGGCGATAACGAACGCGCCGCCCGCATCGCCGCCGAAAAGATCGGCGTGGACGAATACCGCGCGAACTTGCTGCCCGCCGACAAAGTGGCGGCGGTGGAAGAACTCATCGAACGGGAAAAAAAGGTGGTGGCGTTCGTCGGGGACGGCATCAACGACGCCCCCGTTTTGATGCGCGCGGACGTCGGCATTTCCATGGGGGCGATCGGCAGCGACAGCGCCATAGAGGCGTCGGACGTCGTTCTGATGAAGGACGATCTCCGCGGGATTCCCTTGGCGAAACGCATCGCCAAAAAGACCATGCGCATCGTCCGCGAAAATATCGTTTTCGCCCTCGCGGTGAAAGGCGTGATCCTCGTATTGAGCGCTCTGGGGATCACGGGGCTTTGGCTGGCGGTGTTTGCCGACGTGGGCGTGGCGGTGCTCGCCGTGCTCAACGCCATGCGCACGTTAAAAGGCGCGAAACGGGAAGGATTGCAGCCGTAAGCCGCGCGGCGCGGACAAGCGGGGGCTTTCCGCACCCTTGTGGGATCGGGCTTTTGCCGCGCGTTCGGCGTTCGGGCGGCAGTTATGTTCCGTATGCGCGGAAACGGAAATTTTCCGGACCGGCGATTAAAAGAGCGTTCAAGTTTTCCCGCCGCGCCTTCGGCGTTTTTCTGCCGAAGGCGCGGCGGATTTTTTAACGGAAAAAATTTTTTGGTATTTTCGGGAAAAATTTTAAAATGGGTATTGAAAAATCGTTTTTTATCCTGTATAATATAAAGGACGGGGCGCGGGCGGTCAAGTCCGCGCGCTGCAATATGGATCAAGGAAAGGGAATACATTATGAGCAATTTCACAACGAGCAACATCAGGAACATCGCGATCGTGGGCCACAGCGGCGAGGGGAAAACCTCCCTTGCGGAAGCAATGCTGTTTAACGGCAAGAGCATCGACAGGCTCGGCCGTACGCTGGACGGCAATACCGTAATGGATTACGACGAGCAGGAGATCGCCAAAAAGATTTCCATTTCGCTCTCCGTCGCATACACCGCGTGGCGCGATACGAAGATAAATATCATAGACGTGCCCGGCTTTTACGATTTCGAAGGGGAAACGGAAGAGGCGATGCGCGCCGCGAACGGCGCCGTGCTGGTCGCGGACGCCAACGGTTCGGTCAGCGTGGGCGCGGAAAAAATGGTCGATTACTGCCTGCGCAACAGAAAACCGCTGATCATCTTCATTAACGGTATCGATAAGGAAAACGCGAACTTCGTTTCCACCGTGGAAGCCTTCCGCAATATGTACGGCAGAAAGATCGCCACGATGCACGCCCCCATCATGGAAGGCAACAAGATGAAAGGCTATGTCAGCATCATTTCGAGCAAAGCCTACGAATTCACGAAGGGCGGCAGGATCTCCATTCCCGTTCCCGCGGAAATGGCGGGCAACGTGCAGGCGATCAAGAACGGGCTGATCGAGGCGGCGGCGGAAAATTCCGACGAACTGTTGGATAAATACTTCAGCGACGGCACGCTTTCCAACGACGACATCATTGCCGGCATCAAACTCGGCGTCGCCGCGGGCGACTGCATCCCCGTGATGGGGGGCAGCGCGCTGCAGAATATGGGGGTCATCAACCTGATGGAGGAGATCGTCGATCTCATGCCCGCGCCCGACGAACTTCCGCCGGAAAAAGCCGAAAAGGACGGCGCGGAGATCGAAGTGAAATGCGACGCGGCCGCTCCCTTTGCGGCGCAGGTGTTCAAGACGACGGTCGATCCCTTCGTCGGCAAACTCAATATGCTGAAAGTGTTCTCCGGCACGCTGAAATCGGGGATGACGGTCGTCAATATGACGACGGGCGAAAAGGAACGCATCAACCAGATCTATCTTCTCAAAGGCAAAAAGCAGGAGGCGGTCGACGAACTCGCCGCCGGCGACATCGGCGCGGTCAGCAAACTCAACGCCACCAATACCGGCGACACGCTGTGCGACGAGAATTTCAGGATAACCTTCCGCCCCATCGCCTTCCCGAAACCCGTGCTCACGCTGGCGATCTACGCCGGTAAGAGCGGCGACGAGGATAAGATTTTCCAAGGGCTTAACCGCCTTGCGGAGGAAGATTACACCTTTAAGGTGGAAAAGGACAAGGAAACGGGTGAAATGGTCATCCGCGGGCAGGGCGAGACCCAACTCGAAGTGCTCTCAAAAAAACTGAAAAGCAAATTCGGCTGCGACGTGGTGCTCACCGACCCGAAGATCGCTTACAGGGAAACCATCCGCTCCGCGGCGGAAGCCGAGGGCAAACACAAGAAACAGTCGGGCGGCGCGGGGCAGTTCGGCGTGGTCAACATCCGTTTCGAGCCGGGTGCGGCGGACGGCGAATTCGAGTTTGTGGATGCCGTCGTCGGCGGCGCGGTGCCGCGGCAGTTTATCCCCGCGGTGGAAAAGGGACTGCGCGAAGCGGTGAAAAAAGGCGTTTTGGCGGGCTATCCGATGACCAATCTCAAATGCACGCTGTTCGACGGCAAGTATCACCCTGTCGATTCCAAGGAGGTCGCTTTCGTTTCGGCGGCGAAACTCGCCTATGAGGAAGGCTGCCTGAAAGCGCGCCCCGTATTGCTCGAACCTATCTACAAAGTGAAAGTCATCGTGCCGGAAAGTTATATGGGCGATATTCTGGGCGATATGAACAAGCGCCGCGGCAGGATCCTCGGCATGGATCTGATCGACGCAAAACAGGTCATCAACGCGGAAGTGCCGCTTGCCGATTTAGGGCGTTACGCCACGGATCTTCGCAGCATGACGCAGGGCAGAGGTCGCTTTGAAAGCGAGTTTTCCCATTACGAGGAAGTGCCCGCGCCGATGCAGGAAAAGATCGTTAAGGAAGCAAACGCAAACAAATAAATAACACAGAGGTAGCAAATAAAATGATATTGACGATATGCCCGAATCCGAGTATGGACTGCACGATCGAACTCGATGCGCTCAACGTGGGAAAGTTGAACCGCATCAGCAACAAGGTGGAAACGTATTCGGGCAAGGCGCTGAACGTGGCGATGGGCGTGGCGCGCCTGCAGGAAAAAAGTTTCGCCACGGGATTCATGTTCGAAAACAACGGCAAGATGTTCGAACAGACGCTGGAAAAGGAAGGCGTGGAACACGAATTTGTCTGGAACAGCGGCAGCGTCAGGGTGAATTACAAGATCATCGACAAGCGTTCGATGCTTACGGAAATCAACGACAAGGGCGACGAAGTGCGCGAGGAAAAACAGGCGGAACTCATCCGTCTGGTCGGCAGGCTTTCGCAGAATTGCGACATCGCGGTGATGAGCGGCAGCCTGCCCAAAGGCGTCGCGCCGGAATTTTACGGGGAGGTGCTGAAAGTCATCCCTTCCCGCGTGAAAAAGGTGGTGGATACCGAAAAGGTCAATTTAGAGTGCGCGATCAAAGAAGATCTCTACATGGTGAAACCCAATCTCACGGAACTCGAGCACATCGCCGGCGAAACGCTCATCGGTAAAAACGATATTCTCCGCGCAAGTTACAAACTGCTCAATAAGGGCGTGCGGCTCGTGCTCGTATCGCTGGGCAGCGAGGGTGCGATTTTGACGGACGGCATCCGCAATTTCTACTGCAAGAGCGCCAACGTGGCGGTCAATTCCACGGTGGGCGCGGGGGATTCGATGGTCGCTTCCGCCTGCGTGCAACTGGAAAAGGGCGCGGATATGGAAGAGATCCTGCGCTGTTCCGTGGCGGCGGGCACCGCGGCGATCACGACGAGCGGCACCAACCTTTTTTACAAGGATAAGTACGAGGAAATTTACAGCAAGATCTTCGTGGAGGCAATTTAAAAGAAAGGGAAATTTTCCGAGCGCGGCGATGATCGTCTGATTGAAATTGCCATCGGACGGTTCCTGATTTTTCACCAAACGGGACGATTTTTGTTGATAAAAAATCCGCCCCGTTTTATAATATTACGTATGGGAAAAAATCGGGAAAACGACGGGGAGAAGATCCGGTTTGCCGGCGTGATCGAAACGCTGCGCCGCCTGCCGGAAGAGGAAACAATCGGCAAATGCCGTTTTAAAGGCGATCGCTTATATATTCGGATGCCGTCCGGCAGGGTCCGCGTGCTGGATATTTCCGAAAAAGACAAAGGGCGTCTTTGATCATCTGCGATCGGAACGGGCGAAGAGATAATCCGCCGTGCATTGTAGCACGTCGCACAGTTTCGCCGCCGTTTCGGGGCGGGGCAGTTTGCCGCGGAGCCATTTGGAAACCGCGGAAGTGCCCGTATTCAGGCGGCGTGCGATGTCGTTTTTCTTCAAACCGAGTTCGCGGCGGCGCGTTTCAAAGCGTTCGGCGAAAGTCGCTCCCGTTTCCGAAGAGGGGAGATATTCCGGCGAATCGCCGATGCCGAGAAGGTAATCGAGCGAACAGCGCAAAACATCCGCCGCGGCGACGAGCGTGCGCATGCTCGGATCGGTGCGGTTTTGTAAAATGGAATAGATGTTGTTTCCCGAAACGCCGAGTTGTTCGATGAATTTGTGATAACTCAGATCGTTTCTCGAAACGTAGTCGTTTAAGATGTCGATAAAATTTTCCGTTATGGTCATACTTCACCCGCTGTAAATATTTTCCCATTTCGGGACGAAATTTGCATTGATTTACCAAACGGGACGCTTTTAAAAATCGCGGAACGCACCGTGCGGCGTTCGCCGCGTCGTCGGATATTAAAATAATTAGGAGATCGGAATGCAGATACCGGAAATTCGTTTGCAGGGCGTTTCGCAGGAAGAATTCGCCGCGGCGTTCGCCGTGCTGGAAGAATGCAGGGTAGACCGACCCGTGAAGGGGTTCGTTTATCCCTTTTTCGCGCCCGGGGGCATGTACGGCGCGAACTGGTGGAATATCGATTCATCCCTCGCGCTTTCGGGCTATCGCTGGAAAGACCGCGCCTTTGCGGAAAACGGCGTGCGCAATTTTCTCGCCGTGCAGAAAGAGGACGGCAGGATACCGCTGTACGGCGACGACGCCGATTCCCGTTACGCGGAGGAGGTCAGCTCTCTGCCCAAACTGCTTTCGGTGGCGTGCAGTCTCGCCGCGGAAAGCGAAAACGCCGCGTTTGCGCGGGATTGCTATCGGCTGGTTTCCCGTTATATCGACTGGTGGATCGCCCGCCGCCGCGACGGGGAAACGGGGCTTTTGAGCGCGGTGTTCGAAGAGACGTTCGTGCCTTATCTCGGCAAGAGCGGCAAGTTCGGCAGATCGGGGGAATACGCGCCGGTCGATACCAATACGGAACTCGTCGTCGCGCTGGGGCATGCCGCCGCGCTGGCGGAACGGCTGGGCGAAACGTCCGCCGCAAAACGTTTCGCGGCGCTGAAAGGCGAATTGATCTCTTCGATCAACGCTTGGCTCTGGAACGAGGAAAAGGGCGCGTATTATCCCTATAAAAAAAAAAAAAAAAGGCAGGATGATTTTCTGATGGCGTCAACGTTCCTGCCGCTCAGAGCGGGTATCGCGCCGGAAGAGCGCGCCGAAAGGCTGGTTGCGCTGCTCACTTCCGGCGAATTCGGCTGGGAAACCTATCCCGTCTTTTCCGCCGCGAAAAGCGATAAACGGTTCACCGTTACCGAAGGGGATTATCAGTTCAACGCGAGTTGGAGCGGCAGCGTCTGGTCGCTTTTGAACGAGGGGATCGTACAGGGGCTGAAAGACAGCGGTTTCACGGAACTCGCCGCCCGCCTCGCTTACCGCACGGTAACGGAATTCAAGGGCGGTTTTGCGGAGTTTTTACAGCCGTTCAACGGCACGCCGCAGGGCGTGAAACATTACGCGTGGACGGCTTCGCACGTCATCGGATTGGTGCTGGAAACGATCTTCGGCATCGGGATCGACGGGGCGCGGCGCACCGTGACGGTTCGCCCGTGCCTTTGCGGGGAGATAAAGAGCGCGACGGCGGAAAACATCGCTTTGCCGGACGGCGGCAGACTTTTCGTATCCGTCGAAAACGGCGCCGCGCGGGTTGAGATCGAAAATTCCGCCTATCGGGCGGCGTGAAGGGCGCCGCCGCTTTTATAATTGCATAAAATAAAATAATATACATAAATTTATGCAATAATCGGCTTATTTATGTATAAAAATCAAAATTTTTAATAAAATATGCATTAAAACGCTTGACTATTTTTTCCGTTGGGAGTACAATCGCACTATCAACACACGGAGGCGTTGTCATGGCGGAGAAAAAAATCAAAAAAATCGTTCTGGCGTATTCGGGCGGTCTGGATACGTCCATCATCATCCCTTGGTTGAAAGAAAATTACGATAATCCCGAGATCATCGCGGTTTCGGGGGACGTGGGGCAGGGCACGGAACTCGACGGCTTGGAGGAAAAAGCCCTCAAAACGGGCGCGAGCAAACTCTACGTGCTCGACTTAAAAGAAGAATTTATTCAGGATTACGTTTACGAAACGCTGAAAGCCGGCGCGAAGTACGAAGGGGAATACCTTCTCGGCACGGCGTTCGCCCGCCCGATCATCGCAAAGGCGATCGTAGACATCGCCAAAAAGGAAGGGGCGGACGCCATCTGCCACGGCTGTACCGGAAAGGGCAACGATCAGGTGCGTTTCGAGTTGACCATCAAGGCGTTCGCGCCGGAGATGAAGATCATCGCGCCGTGGCGCGAATGGAGCATCAAATCGCGCGAAGAGGAGATCGAATACGCGGAAGCGCACAACGTTCCCTTGAAGATCAACCGCGAAACCAATTACAGCAAAGATAAAAATCTGTGGCATCTCTCGCACGAGGGGCTGGATCTGGAAGATCCCGCCAACGAACCGCAGTACGATAAAGAAGGTTTTCTGGAAATGGGCGTTTCGCCGGAAAAAGCCCCCGATAAACCGACGTACATCACCGTTTCCTTTGAAAAGGGAAAACCCGTCGCGCTGAACGGCGAAAAACTGAGCGGGCAGGACATGGTGAAAAAACTCAACGAACTGGGGGGCGCCAACGGCATCGGGCTTGTGGACATCGTGGAAAACCGCCTTGTCGGCATGAAGTCCCGCGGGGTGTACGAAACGCCGGGCGGCACCATCCTCTACAAAGCGCACGAAATTTTAGAGACCGTCACGCTCGACCGCGATACGTCGCATTATAAAAAACTGGTGGCGGAACAGTTTGCCGAACTCGTCTATTTCGGCAAATGGTTCACCCCGCTGCGCGAAAGCCTTTCCGCTTTCGTGGATAAAACGCAGCAGTACGTTACAGGCGACGTGAAACTGAAACTCTACAAAGGCAACGTCATCAACGCGGGGGTAACTTCCCCTTATTCGCTGTACGACGAGGCCATCGCCACCTTCGACGAGGACGACGTGTACGACCAGAAAGACAGCGCGGGGTTCATCAACCTCTTCGGGCTTTCGATGAAAGTCGGCGCCAACATGAAAAAACGCAACAACATCCCCAATGATTAAGGCGTTTATCGACGGCAAAGAGGGGACGACCGGACTGAAACTTTACGGGCGGCTGAAAGGCCGCCCCGACGTCGCCTTGCGGGAGATCCCCGAAAAATACCGCAAAGACCTTTCCGCCCGCAGGGATTATATCAACGAAAGCGACGTTGCGTTTCTCTGCCTGCCGGACGCCGCCGCGGAAGAATCGGTTTCCCTTGTCGAAAACGACGGGGTGAAGATCGTCGACGCCTCCACCGCGCACCGCACGGCGGAAGGCTGGGCGTACGGGTTTCCCGAACTTTCCGAAGCGCACCGCGCGGCGGTGGAAAACAGCGGGCGCGTGGCGAACCCGGGCTGCCATGCGAGCGGGTTCATCGCTCTCGTTTATCCCCTGATCGCGGCGGGCGCGCTGGGGAAAGACGCGCGTCTTTCCTGTTTTTCTTTAACGGGTTACAGCGGCGGCGGAAAAAAGATGATCGCCGAATACGAACAGGAAACGAGGAGCGAATTTCTGAACGCTCCGCGGCAGTACGGGCTGACGCAGGCGCACAAGCATTTAAAGGAAATGCAGGCGCTGTGCGGATTGGAAGTTCCGCCGGTTTTTTCTCCCGTCGTCGGCGATTTTTACGCGGGCATGCAGGTGAGCGTTCCGCTCTTTGCGAGCGCGGAAAAACTCAGGGAGATCTATGCGGAACATTATAAAAATTCAAAATTGATCCGGCTTGCCGCGGGGGAAGAATACGGCGCGTTTCTGCCGGCAAACGCACTTGCCGGAAGGGACGATATGTACATTTCGGTGTACGGCAACGCCGAGCGGGCGGTATGCGTCGCGCTCTTCGACAACCTCGGCAAAGGCGCTTCCGGCGCGGCGGTACAGAATATGAACGTGATGTTCGGTTTACCGGAAGAAACCGGCTTACACTTAGGAAAGTAAAATGGAGTTCAAAACGATCGAAGGCGGCGTATGCGCCGCAAAGGGGTTTTTGTGCAACGGGATCCATTGCGGGATCCGCAAAAACAAGAATAAAAAAGATCTCGCTCTGGTCGTGGCGAGAAAACGCTGCGCCGCGGCGGCGGTCTATACGCAGAATCTGGTGAAAGGCGCGCCGATCGTCGTAACCCGACGGCATCTCGCCGACGGGTACGCGCAGGCGATCATCGTCAACAGCGGCAACGCCAACACCTGTAACGAGGACGGCGAACTCGTCGCCGAGACCATGTGCGTTCTCGTGGAAAAGTATACCGGCGTTCCCCGCGCGGACGTTATCGTGGCGTCCACCGGCGTCATCGGTCAGCCGCTGGATATTCTCCCCGTCGCGGAGGGAATGGAAAGCCTCGCGGAAGGGCTGGGGAAAAACAACGACGCCGCCAACGAGGCGATCATGACCACCGACACGGTGAAAAAACAAGCCGCCGTAGAATTTACGCTCGGCGGCAAAAAGTGCGCCGTCGGGGCGATGGCGAAGGGCAGCGGCATGATCCATCCGAATATGGCGACCATGCTGGTATTTGTCACCACGGACGTCGATATTTCCCCCGAAATGCTGCAAAAAGCCGTTTCGGAGGACGTCAAAACTTCCTTCAACATGATCACCGTAGACGGGGATACTTCCACCAACGATATGCTCTGCGCGATGGCGTCGGGGCTGGCGGGAAACGAGAAGATCACGGAAGAGAACGAAGATTATTTTACCTTTGCGGCGGCGCTTAACGCCGTTACCGTCAAACTGTGCAGGATGATCGCAAAGGACGGCGAGGGAGCCACGAAACTGCTGGAATGCAACGTCAGCGGCGCAAAGACGCGGGAGGACGCCGTGAAGGCGGCGAAAAGCGTCGTCGGCAGCGCGCTGTTCAAGGCGGCGATGTTCGGCGCGGACGCGAACTGGGGCAGGGTGCTGTGCGCCGTGGGTTACAGCGGCGCGGATACAGACGTAAATAAAATCGGCGTTTCGTTTTCCTCGAAAGCGGGTAAAATAACGGTATGCAAGGCGGGGGCGGGGGTGCCGTTTTCCGAAGAGAAGGCGAAAACGATCCTCGGCGAGGACGAGATCGAGATAAACGTTACGTTGTGCGACGGCGATTGTTCCGCCACCGCATGGGGGTGCGATCTCACCTACGATTACGTGAAGATCAACGGCGATTACCGCACGTAAGCGAAAAAACGCGCCCCGTTAAGGGCGCATACGGATAAACGCAGGGAAACGGATATGGAAATCAGCAACGCGGAAAAAGCGCAGATATTGGTGCAGGCGCTGCCGTACATTCAGCAGTACAGCGGAAAGATCGTCGTCATCAAATACGGCGGCAACGCCATGATCAACGAAGATCTCAAAAAAGCGGTGATGACCGACGTCGTTTTGCTCAGCAAGGCGGGCGTCAAAGTCGTGCTCGTGCACGGCGGCGGACCGGAGATCACCGAAACGCTGAAAAAGATGAATATCGAAAGCGAGTTCGTCAACGGCTTGCGAAAGACCGACAGAGCCACCGTGGACGTCGTGCAGATGGTGCTCGCAGGCAAGGTCAACAAAAACCTCGTCAACCTGATCGAGAATACCGGCGGCAAGGCGATCGGGCTTTGCGGGTTAGACGGACACATGATCGAGGCGGCGCCCCTTTCCGCCGCACTCGGCTACGTGGGGGAGATCACGAAAATCAACGCCGAGCCCGTTCTCGACGTGCTGAACGCGGGTTACGTTCCCGTCGTGAGCACGGTGGGATGCGATAAGGAAGGCAACGTATACAACATCAATGCCGATACCGTCGCCGCCGCGCTGGCGGGAAGCCTTCGCGCCGCGTGCATGATCTCCATGACGGACATCGCCGGCATTCTGCGGGACAAGGGGGACGAAAAGTCGCTCATTCCCGTCGTCCACGTGAGCGAGGCGCCCGCGCTGATGCGCGAAGGGGTGATCTCCGGCGGCATGATCCCGAAAGTCGAATGCTGCGTGGAGGCGATCCGCCGCGGCGTGGAAAAGGTGTTCGTCATCGACGGGCGGGTGCCGCATTCCATCCTCATCGAAATGTTTTCCGACGAGGGCATCGGCACGATGTTTTATTAAAGGAGATAGAAATGGGCGTTATCGAAACGGACCGCAAATACGTGGCGGATACCTACGCGCGGCAGAACGTCGTTTTCGTGCGCGGCAAGGGGGCTACCCTCGTCGACCGCTGGGGAAACAAATAGATCGATTTCGGCGCGGGGATCGCCGTCAACGGGCTGGGCATCGGGTTCGGAAAGTGGCGGCGGGCGGTCAGATCGCAGCTGAAAGCGCTGCCGCACGCGAGCAATTTATACTATACGCAGCCCTGCGCGGACCTTGCGAAACTCTTATGCCGGCGCACGGGGATGAAAAAGGTGTTCTTTTCCAACTCCGGCGCGGAAGCCAACGAATGCGCCATCAAGACGGCGCGCAAATATTCCTTCGACAAATACGGCGAAAACCGCTTTAAGATCGTTACGCTCGTCAATTCCTTTCACGGCAGAACGCTGACGACCCTTTCCGCCACGGGGCAGGAATCGTTTCATCAATATTTCATGCCCTTTACCGACGGATTCGTCCACGTTCCCGCCGACGATTTCGCCGCGCTGGAAAGCGCCGTAGACGACGGCGTGTGCGCGGTGATGCTCGAACTCGTGCAGGGGGAAGGCGGCGTATACGTCCTCGATAAAGAGTACGTAAAAAAGGCGGAAGAACTTTGCAGGAAAAAGGACGTTCTGTTCATCGTAGACGAAGTGCAGACGGGCAACGGAAGGACGGGCAGTTTATACGCCTATATGCAGTACGGCATTTCCCCCGACATCGTAACGACGGCGAAGGGGCTGGGCAACGGGCTTCCCATCGGCGCGACGATGTTTTCCGCCAAGTGCGAAAAGACCTTGACGCCCGGCACGCACGGCTCCACGTTCGGGGGCAATCCCGTCGCCTGCGCGGGGGCGATCGCGGTGATCAAGGCGATCAACGACAAACTGCTGAGCGGCGTCGCGGAGAAGGGAGAACGCATCCGCGGCGTGCTTTCGGTATGTTCCAAAGTAAAGAGCGTGAGCGGTCTGGGGCTGATGCTGGGCGTCGAGGCGGATGACGCGGCGGCGCTGAAAGAGCAGTGCCTGCAAAAAGGGTTGGTGGTGCTCACCGCGAAGGACAAACTGCGTCTGCTGCCGCCGCTCAATATCGGCGACGACGAACTCGAAGAGGGATTACGGATTTTAAAAGAGGTGCTCGGATGAAACATTTACTTGCGTTAAAGGATCTTTCGGCGGAGGAAATATACGCCGTACTGAACCTTGCGGATCAACTCAAATACGAACTCAAACACGGCATCGCCCACGAAAAACTGAAAGGCAAAACGCTGGCGATGATCTTCACGAAATCGTCCACGCGCACCCGCGTTTCCTTTGAAACGGGCATGTACCAGCTCGGCGGGCAGGCGCTGTTTTTAAGCGCTTCCGACATCCAGATCGGGCGGGGCGAACCGATCAGGGATACCGCCCGCGTGCTTTCCCGCTACGTGGACGGCATCATGATCCGTACCTTCAAGCAAAGCGACGTGGAAGAACTTGCCGAGTACGGCACGATCCCCGTGATCAACGGGCTGACCGATTACGCCCATCCCTGTCAGGTGCTGGCGGATCTGATGACGGTGCGCGAACGGAAGGGCAGTCTGAAAAATCTGAAACTTTGTTTTGTCGGGGACGGCAACAACATGGCGAATTCCCTCATCGCCGGCGCGGTGAAAGTGGGGATGAAGATCACGGTCTGCTGCCCGAAGGGCTACGAGCCCGACGCCGCGCTCGTCGGCTGGGGAAAGGAAAGCGGGCTTTTGGAGATCACCGAGGACGTGCTTGCGGGGGCGAAGGATGCGGACGTCGTCTATACCGACGTGTGGGCGAGCATGGGGCAGGAAGGTGAGGCGGAAAAGCGCAGGAAGGCGTTTGCCGGCTATCAGGTGAACGCCGCGGTGATGGCGGCGGCGAAACCCGACGCGATGGTGCTGCACTGTCTGCCGGCGCACCGCGGCGAGGAGATCACCGAGGAAGTGCTCGAAGCGCATGCCGAGGACATTTTCGACGAGGCGGAAAACCGCCTGCACGCGCAAAAAGCCGTGCTGGTGATGACGATGGGCAGATAAAACCGATAAAATTTTGCGAAATAAAAGGAAGATCTTGCGTTTATGCGCCTTGCGTATTGACAGCGGGTCTTCCTTTTTGTTATAGTGTGAAAAGGAGACGTTCGGATATGATCAATCAGGATTACGATTACGTGAAAAGAAGATGGCGCGAATGGTGGAAACGGGAAAACGAGGACAGGCCGCTCGTTTCCGTCGTCGCGCCGAAGAACGGAAAAATCTTTCCCGAAAAGTACGAAAACGACGTTGCCGGCAGATGGCAGGATATCGAATACGTTGTCGAACGGGAAAAGTTTTATTGCGAAAACACCTATTACGGCGGGGAATCCTTCCCGATGTTCAACCCCAATTTGGGGCCGGATATTTACGGCGCGATTTTGGGCGACTGCGACATCGAGTTCGCGGAGCAGACCAGTTGGTCGAAACATCTCGAAAAGCCGGAACTGGAAGACTGCCCGCCCTTCGCATTCGACGAAAACAACCGCTGGTGGAAAAAGATCAAGGCGATGACGGAATATGCCGTGGAAAAAGCCGACGGCGGATTTTTGGTGGGGGTTACCGACCTCCACACGGGGCTGGACGCGATCACTTCCCTTTACGGACCGGAAAGGGTGTGCACCGCGATGTACGACTGCCCAGAAAAACTGAAAGAATTGCTCGCTTCTTCGGAAAAGGTCGCCGAAAGAATTTTTTCCGAACTCTTCGCCGTAACCCGCCGCCGGCAGGAGGGGACGATGAACTGGTCCCAGATCTGGGATCCGGACGGAAATTATTACATTACGAGCTGCGATTTCGCCTGCCTGATTTCCGAAAACGCCTTTTCGGAATATATCGAACCGACCACGCGAAGGGAAATCGAAATGCTCGATTCGAGCATTTTTCACCTCGACGGCACGGGGGCGCTGCGCCATCTCGACAAACTCCTGAAAATGGAAAAACTCGGCGGCGTGCAGTGGGTGTACGGCGAAGGTCAGCCCACCGCCCGCGCGTGGCGGAACGTCGTGGAAAAGATCCAGAACGCGGGCAAAAATCTGCAGATCAACGTCATGCCGGAAGAGATCGAGGAGGTTTGTTCCTTCGTAAAACCGGAGGGCGCGCATTTCTGTATTTGGACGCCGGACGAAGCCGCGGCGAAATCCGTGCTGAAACGCGTGGAAAAGTGTTATCTGAAAGGCGTTTGCAGCGTCGGTTTATAAACAAAAACATTGCGGAAAGTTTTTCCGAACGAACGCCCCCGAAAGTTTTCGCTTTCGGGGGCGTTTTGTCATCCGTTTTTCGCGGCGTTTTTTTCCTCTTCGATCATTTCGAGATACTGCCTGTCGCCCAGCCCGTATTCGGGGAAGGTGTTTAAGAGAAAGGAAAGCAGATCTTTTTCGCCGAGGCGGGCGCGGATGCATTTGCGCAAGGGGTTTTCCGGCAGGCAGAGGGCAAGATACATCGCCGCGGCTTTTTTCGTTTCGGGCGGCGCGGCTTCGGGGATCTTTCCGTAAACGAACACGTCGAGATAGACTCCGTTTTTCCCCGCGAGGGAAACGGGGGCGAAGGAGAGAAGTCTGTCCTCCGTTTCGCGCATCGTGCCGCAGTATACGCGCCCGCCGTATTTTTGCCGATCGAGCCATGCGAGCAGCGCGATCAGATTGATTTGGCAGAACATATCGTCGCCGAACCACAGCGCCAGCGCGGGGGCGGAAAGCGCGCCGGAAAGTTCGCGCACGGTCTTTTTTTCGTATTCCTCCCGCGAAACGCCGAGCGCCGCGCACCGCGCGAGGATGAATTCCTCGGAAAAGACCGTTTCGGCGGCGGGACCGCGGCACATCGCCTCGTTGAAGGAAAATACCGGCGCGTCTGTCCAGCGTTCGCGCAGGATGCGTTCTTTTAAGCATTCGCCGCTGACGATGTGCGCCGCTCCGTCCGGCAGGGCGCGCGCACGGGATAAAAAGTCCTCTTTCATAAATAACCTCTTTGCCATTGTATCACGGAAAGCCAAAAAACGCAACGCAAAAAAACAAAAATATACCGCCCGTCAACGCCCGTTATCGTTTGATTTTTGCGCCGCGATGTGATACAATCGAAAGCGAGGAGATACTATGACGCAGCAAGAATTATACGACGAACTGGTAAAAGTGCGCAATGCGGTGAAACGCAAATGCACTTCGGGGGGAAGAACGCCCGCCGTCTGTTCCGACGACGCGCTCAAACTGATCGCCGCCGCGGCGCCCAAACGCGGCGAAGATCTGCAGTGCATCCCGGGGCTCGGCAGAACTTTTGTGGAAAAATACGGGGCGGATTTTATGGCGCCCATCGAACGCTACCATAAGGAAAACGCCTCCAACGCGAAGATCACGGACGACGTGCGCAAAACGCTGAAAAATCTGGAAGGCAGGCTGGTGAACATCAACAAGAAAAACCGCCTTCTGTATATGGGCAAGATCTACGAAAAATACGCCTACGATCTGCACGGCAGGCAGATGGCGCCCCTTTTGGAATATATCACGGGCAAACCTTCGGGAAAAGGTTTTTTTTTTTTTTTGATCGATTATGCGAACGATTCCTCCGCGAAAAAGAACAAATTCAAAAAACTGCTCACCCTCGAAAGGGAAGTGGTGAAGGATATCCGCGAAAGCGGGCAGAACGATCTTTACGTCGCGTGGCCGTACCTCGTCGGCAAAATGGCGGGGGAGGATTTCAACATCCGCGCGCCGCTGGCGCTGTTTCCCGTGGCGTTGGAACGCGACGGGGAAAGCGTTTACGTTCAGGCGGACGGCACGCGGGACATCCTTTACAACAACAATCTGATCCTCACGCAGTATAAATTTTCCGGTTCCAAAAAGGAACTCCCTTCCGCCGTCATCGAGGAGGTCGGGGAAAATTTTATCGAAGAACTCTGCGCTTATTACCGCGGCGCGGGCATCCGTTTCGAGGCGGTCCTTCCCAAGCCTACGGCTTTTGCGGAATATACCGAAGGGACTTTTCCCCGCTATAAAAGCGGCGAATTCCATCTGGTGAACAACGCCGTGCTCGGTAAATTCTCCATGTATTCTTCCGCCCTGCAGCGCGATTTCAAGGCGATCATCGAAAAGGACGAGATCAACAAACTCCTCGATTCCCTTCTGGAAAATTCCGGCGACATCGATTACTATTCGGATGAACGCCGCTACGGCGAAACGAAGATCGACGATTTCAGCGAAGGGCAGATCGATTACATAAACGCCTTGAACGCCTCGCAGGAAAACGCCGTATTTGCCCTCGGCGGGTGCGACGAACTCGTCGTGCAGGGCCCTCCCGGGACGGGCAAATCGCAGACGATCACCAGCCTGATCGTGGATTACGTGCTCAAAGGACACAACGTATTGATGGTGTCGCAGAAAAAAGCCGCGCTCGACGTTATTTATTCCCGCCTCGGCGCGATGTCGAAATACGCGCTTTTCGTGAGCGATACAAAGGATAAGGAGTATTTTTACACGCAGCTTTACAATCTGCTGTATTCCCCGCAGAAATCCGATTTCGACGAGGGCGCGTACAAGAACGCGATCGCCGTCATCGACGCCGACATCGGCGAACTCAAAGAGATCGCAGACAAACTCTATAAAAAGAACGGTCTCGGTACGGAAATGTACAAACTGTACAGGGAAAACGCCGACAACGTGTTTCTGGGCAACTACCTTTTGCAGTCCGTCGGTTACGAAAACGAGATCGGCGAAGAACTCCTTTCCGTTCCCTATCCCGCCCTCAAGGGCATGCGCGACAAGTTTAAGGACGTTCTCTATCTCGGCAGACTGAAAGAGTATTTCGATCTGCTGCAATCCTACCCGTGGCTGACGAGGATCAAGCCCGACATCGGCAGGCTGGAACTCGCCGAACCGCTCAAACTCTGCGCGCAGCTCGTCGCCATGAAACGGGAGTACGACGGCAAAAATTTCCTCGTCCGCCCGTTTTTGAAAGGGGACATCGTACGCAAGATCAAGGAGATCATGGCGCTGTGCTTTAAAAAGCGGCAGAACGCAAACGTAAAGGAATTTTTCATTTCGCCCGCGCATCTGTTGGACGGGCTGACGTCCTTCGACCGCTTCACGGTGATCCGCGCCCTGTTCGACACGCTGAGCGCGGAGGAAAAACTCTATATCGCGGCGGTCAACAACATTGCGAACAAATCCGGCGTTTCGATGGCGGAGGCAAACCGCAACGTTTACGATTACATCGTTCTGCGCCACATCGACGATTTCGAGACGAAAAACAAACCCGTGCTTTCCTATATCCAGAACTACGATCTGATCGTCGGCGCGGTGGAGGCGAACATCGAGAAGAAGAAAAAACTGACGATGGAAAAGTTCAGGGAACTGCTCGTTTCGGCATATACGAAAAACATCGCCGCCTCCAAACGCTACGGCGAGATGAAGCGGATGGTGGAGAGCAAGCGCAAGCAGAGCGTTCCGAAGTTTATCGACCGTTTCGCCTTCGAACTGTTCCGCGGCGTGAAGATCTGGCTGATGACGCCGGAAGTCGTTTCCGAAAGCCTGCCCCTCGATAACGGGCTGTTCGATCTCGTGGTGTTCGACGAGGCCTCCCAACTCTATGTGTAAAAGGGCGTGCCCGCCGTGCAGCGTGCGAAAAAAGTCGTCATCGCCGGCGATCACAAGCAGTTGCGCCCGTCGAGCCTCGGCTTCGGCAGGCTGGAAACGGAAGGGGAGTTCGACGACGACGCCGAAACCAACGCCGCGCTGGAAGAAGAGAGCCTTCTCGATCTCGCGCGGTTCAAATACAACGAAGTGCTGCTCAATTTCCACTACCGCTCGAAATACGAAGAACTCATCGCCTTTTCCAATTACGCGTTTTATCACGGCAGACTGATGATTTCCCCGAACACCGAACAGCCCGCGCGCCCGCCCATCGAGGTGGTCCGCGTGAAAAACGGCGTGTGGCGGGATCGGCGCAACGAGGCGGAGGCGAAAGCGGTGGTAACGCTTTTGAAAAATTATTTAAAGACCCGTACCGCCGAGCAGAGCGTGGGGGTGATCACCTTCAACAGCGCGCAGAAAGACGCCATTATGGACGCCATCGACGAAGAGTGCGCGAAGGACAGGGATTTCGCCCTCCGCTGCGGCAGGGAGTGGAACAGAAAACGCAACGGCGAGGACATCGGGCTGTTCGTCAAGAACATTGAAAACGTGCAGGGCGACGAGCGCGACTGCATCATCTTTTCGTTGGCGTACGCGAAGAACGAACAGGGCAAGGTGGTGCGCAATTTCGGCTGGCTGAACCAGCGCGGCGGGGAAAACCGCCTGAACGTTGCCATTTCCCGCGCGAAAGAAAAAATTTACGTGGTCAGTTCCATCGCCGGCTCCGAATTATACGTCGGCGATCTGCAGAGCGAAGGCCCGAAAATTTTCAAAAAGTATCTCGAATACGCAGAGGCGGTCAGCGCGGGCAAAAAAGAACTCGCGCATCAGGTGCTTTTGAGTTTCACCGCGGACGGAGGCGAAGCCGCCGCGGCGGACGCCTCTTCCGATTTTACTTCCTCCATCCGCGACGCCCTCGTCAAATGCGGCTACGAGGTGGAGGAAAACGTCGGCATCGGCGGTTACAGCATCGACCTCGCCGTCAAGGCGCAGGGGCGCTACGTGCTCGGCATCGAATGCGACGCCCGCCTTTACGCCCTTTCCGATTCCGTACGCGATCGGGACGTGCACCGCAAGGAATATCTCGAAAGCCGCGGATGGAAACTGCACCGCGTGTGGAGTACGGATTGGTGGCATTCTCCCGAAAAGGAGATCGAGCGGATTCAGAAGATCGTCGGCGCGTTCTCGTAAACGCGGAAAAACGCGCCGCGGTTTACGATGATTTAACTTTTGCGGAGTACAATAGTCGTAAAAGTGCGAAGAGGTGTGATATATGGCAACCATTCTGATCGTGGAGGACGACGATTCCGCCCGCCTTCTGACCGAGGCGACGCTGAAACGGTTTTATAAAACGCTGACGGCGAAAAACGGGCGGGACGCGTTGGAGATTTTCGGCGCGGAGCCGGTGGATTTGGTGCTTTCCGACATCATGATGCCGGAAGTCGACGGGCTGCAGCTGGCAAAGACCATCCGCGACGCCGGCAGCGACGTGCCCATCATCTTCATGACGGCGAAACAATCCGCGGAAGACAAGATCGAGGGCTTTGCCTGCGGGGTGGACGATTACGTCGTGAAGCCCATCGAATACGGCGAACTGCTCTGCCGTATCAGGGCGCTGCTGCGCCGCTCCAAAATATCGGGCGTCAAGGTGGTCAAGATCAACGATCTCGTCCTCGATTCCGGCGATTATACGCTGACTTACCGCGGGGAAAACATCGAACTCACCAAGAAGGAATTCGATCTTTTATTCAAACTGCTTTCCTACCCGGGGAAGATCTTCACGCCGAACCAACTGCTCGACGAGGTGTGGGGGCTTTCTTCCCCCAGCGGCAGGGACACGGTGAAAGTGCACGTCAGCCGCCTGCGCAACAAAACGCAGAACATCGAGGAATTCGAGATCGTATCGTTAAAGGGGATCGGCTACAAAGCCGCGCTGAAAGGGGAAACGGATGCGTGAAAAAAAACGCCGGTTGAAAAAGAGCAATCCGACCAACAAAAAAATATTCTTTCTGCTGATGCTGCAGTCGGCGATCGTCGTCGTCGCCGCGCTCGGTTCGCTGTTCGTTTCGGAACTGCTCGTCATGCATTTCGACGCGGCGTACGTCGATCTCACCTTTCTCGCCATCGTCATTCCCATAGCGGTGGTCATCGGGGTGATCAACTATTTCATCACCAAACTGATCTACCGTTACGTTTCCCTGCTCGCGGAGGGCATCGGCAAGGTGGCGCAGGGGGATTTTTCCGTGCGGCTCGATTACAGGCGCGGCGGTCCGCTGGCGGAAGTGTTCGGCAATTTTAACAAGATGTGCGCCGAACTTTCCAACGTGGAGATCTTGAAAAACGAGTTTCTGAACGATTACGCGCACGAACTGAGAACGCCCATCACCTCCATCAACGGCTTCGCGCGCCTGCTTTTGGAAAGCGACGTTACCGAAGAGGAACGGCGCGTCTATCTGGAACTCATCGCGGACGAATCCAAGCGGCTTGCCGAACTTTCCAACAGCACGATGATGATGGCGCGCCTCGATTCGCAGACCATCGTTCCCGATAAAAAGGAGTATAACCTCGGCGAACAACTGCGCCGTTCGGTGATCCTGCTTTCGGTGGACTGGGGGAAAAAGGGACTGAACGTGGACGGTTCGGAGATCAAGGACGTATTCTATCAAGGCAGCGAAGCGCTGATGCAGGAAGTGTGGTGCAATCTGCTTTCCAACGCGATTAAATACACGCCGAAGGGGGGCGAGATCCGCGTCCGCGTGGACGAGGATGCGGAAAACGTGATCGTATCCGTCGCCGATACGGGGGAAGGGATCGGCGAAAACGCGCTCCGCCATATTTTTGAAAAGTATTATCAGAGCGACAAATCCCACGCCGCCAAAGGGTTGGGGCTGGGGCTCGCCATCGTGGATAAAATCGTAAAACTGTGCAACGGGAAAATAGAGGTGGAAAGCGCCCCCAACGAAGGCAGCGTTTTTACGGTGATCCTGCCGAAATAAAAAAAAGGCGGCTTTGTCGAGCCGCCGGCGAAGGATAAAAACGTTTACGCGAGGATTTTCAGCGCGTTTTTAAAAAGTATTTTTTCCGTTTCTTCTTCGCTCAGATGCAGTTTTTTCAGAAAAGCGAGGGTGTTCGCGGGGGTGTCCCACGGGCAGTCGCTGCCGAAAAGCACCCTGTCCGCGCCGAATTCCTTGATCACGCGTTCGGCGTCCGCGGGGGTATACGCGCCCGCCATATACGCCGTATCGATGAGCGCGGCGGTGTTTTTCAAATATTTTACGGCGTCGTCGGGCATCGCCAGACCGCCGAGGTGGGCGAAGATGAATTTCGCTTTCGGGAACGTTGCCGCCACCCGCGCGCAGCGTTCGGGGGAGGCCTTTACCGGCGGCGGAAAGCCCGGGTCGTAACCGCCGTGGAAAACGGCGGCAAGGTGCAGTTTTTCGATCTTTTCGTACAGGGGGAACGCCTTTTCGTCGTCCACGAAAAAGTTCTGATATTCGTTATGGAATTTTACGCCTTTGATGCCCGCTGCGGCAAGCGCGTCGAGCGCGGCGAGGGCGTCGGGAGAATCGGGGTGCACCGAGCCGAACGCGGGGTGCGTTCCGGCGGTTTCGACGGCGAATTCGTTTACGTGCGCCTGCGTGCGCGGGGATACGGCGATGTTGAGCGCCACGAACTGGTCTACGCCCTGCTCTTTCATGAGTTTTTCGGTGCAGGCGATCGTCCCGTCGGTGCAGGGGGTCAGATGGACCTGCCGCCCCATGTTTTCGACGGCGCGCGCGGCGAGTTTTTCGGGAAATACGTGCGTGTGGAAATCGATGATCATAAATGCCTCGCTTTTGACAATTCAAACACTGTAAAGATAGCACTTTTCGCTTTTCGGGTCAAGCGATTCGGCAATGAAAGAACAAATTTTTCGGAGGAAATATGTTTCGCAGAATAACAAAAGACGATCGGGCGCTCTATTTATCGTTGGCAAGGGAATTTTACGCGTCGCCCGCGGTGCTCCACGGCGTGCCCGATGCCTATCTTCAAAGAACGTTCGACGAGGCGGTGCGCTCCGATACCTACGCGGAGATCTACATCCTCGGCGAAGGCGGCGGCTACGCGCTGCTGGCGAAGAGTTTTTCGCAGGAGGCGGGCGGGCCCGTCGTCTGGCTGGATGAATTTTACGTGCGCGAAGAGGCGCGC
The DNA here is from genome assembly GCA_944363555.1 of uncultured Clostridia bacterium. Classification (GTDB taxonomy): domain Bacteria; phylum Bacillota; class Clostridia; order Christensenellales; family Borkfalkiaceae; genus UMGS775. Next base: position 6,737 of record CALVUL010000003.1, on the reverse strand, counting down.
GGGCAGGGGCTCGGAAAGGAATTTCTGCGTTTTCTGACGGAGCGGTACGGTAAAACGGCGCGCTTGCGGTTGGAAACCGAGTCGGAAAACGTCAGGGCGGAAAAACTGTATCGTTCGCACGGCTTCGCGCTTTTGCCGTATAAACAGTTCGTGCGCGAGGCGGAAGAACAAAAATAGTCCCCGCGCCGTATTCGGCGCGGGGAAGCAAAATCCGCCCGCCGCGGAAGGCGCGGCTTTGAAGATCCTTCGATCTTTCCTTCTGCCTTCCGCGGCGGGCGGATCGGTTTTTCGGGAGCGTTTCCGCTTTTTTTATATACCGAGATCGTCGAAGAGGTTTTTCATGGTTTGCACCTTTTCCGCATCCGCGCCGATGAGCGCCCCCGCGTTGCTTTTCAGCCGTTGGGGGCGTTTGAAAAGGGCGGTCAGGATACGCGCAAGATAGCAAAACGGCAAAAGGAGAATGCACTTTTCCAAAACGGGGTAGGCTTTTTTCATGTCTTTGACCTTGGGAAACACCCGCGAAAAGAAATATTTCGTCTTTCCCATTTTCGCCGTCCCTGCGGCGGCGGCATGTTGCGTCGTGCCGTAAACGCCGCTTTTCAGAATGAAATCCGCAAGGTTTTCTTCCGCCGTCCCTTCGCCGCCGAACCAGAAAAATGCGAGGTCGCGCAGTTTTTTTTCAAACTTCGTCAGCCCCAGTTTTTCCAGTTCCCCCGCAAGATACTCGAAATCGAGCGTGGGCTTGGCGGTGAGAAAAACGTAGATGTCCATCACCGAACGGATGCCCGTGCCGCCCGCTTTGAAATGGTGCCAGATGTGCACGAGCAGGAAGATATAAAAATCCTCGTCGGTAAAATTATACAATTGCCCGCCGACGTGTTTCAGCCGCGAAAACACGCCGTCGTAATAATCGGGCAGGGGCGTTTCGCTTAAAAGATAATGCATTTCCACCGTAACGTTTTCCCGCGTGTGGCACATATGGTGGTCGTTGGAAATGAACAGGTCGTAACCGAGCGCGCGCATCATTTCGCGCACTTCCTTCGTCCGTTCGGGGGGGAAGAGCACGTCCAGATCGCAGGAACTGCGCATCAGCGGATCGGGGTAAAGATCCTTCATATAATACCCTTTCAGCGGCATGTAGGGGATCTGCCGTTTTTCCAGTTCCGCGAACAGTTCCTCCGCGGCGGATTTCAGCGACTCCTGCTGGGAAAGGTATTCCGCATAAAACGCCATCACCCGCGCGCGGGAGGCGTCGCTCAGATCGCACTGTAAAAGCGCGGGCGCGATCATGTTGAGCAAAGAATGCTTTTTGGCGATCCCCGCCGCACGCGGCAGGTCTTTTTTTTCCGGTTCTTCGCCGTGCAACAGCGCTCTGAGCGCGGCGAAAAGTATTTCGGTTTCCCTATTCATGCTATTATTATAACAAGCGCGCATACGTTTGTCAACAATCGGCAAAAAACGCGGAGGAAATTTGTCAAAATTCATTGTCAAACGCGCATTTAAATGCTATTATAAAAAAGATGAAAGCGCTCATTCAGCGGGTATCGGCGGCAAAACTGGAAGCGGAAGGCAGGCTCGTTTCCGAAATCGGGAAAGGGCTGGTCGTCTATTTCGGGGTCGGCAAGGGCGATACGGAAAAACAAGCGGCGTATTTTGCGAAAAAGATCCCCGCCCTTCGCATCTTCGAGGACGGGAACGGCAAAACGAATCTTTCCGTCGCCGATGTCGGCGGCGAGATCCTTTTCGTTTCCCAGTTCACCCTGTATGCGAACGCGTCGCACGGCAACCGACCGGATTTTCTGCAGGCGGAAGAGCCCGCGCGGGCGGAGGCGCTGTATCGATTTACGGCGGAAAAACTGGCGGAAACCGTACCCGTAAAACGCGGCGTGTTCGGCGCGGATATGAAGATAACGCAGGTCAACGAAGGTCCGTTCACGCTGATGTTGGAGAAGGGGAATGAAGAATAACGGTTTTCTGCTCATCGCAATCATCTGCGCGGCGCTCATCATGTGTCTGAGCGGCGGCATTATATTTTCCCTTTTGAAATACGGGCTGATAGCGACGGTGCTTTACGTGCTGGCGGTGGTTTTGGCATTGCTGCTCACAGCCGTGGGGCTGTATATGTTTTTAACGTGCAAAAGGAAAAAGTGAGGGATTATGAGATTAAAGAACGCGATCAAACTGATATTTGCGAATTTCGGGGCTACGTTCAAAGTCCTTTTATATAAACTTATCGTGTTCGCCGTGCTGGCGGCGGCGGGCGCGTTTATTCTGATGCCCAATTTCAGAAATCTTATCGAGGCGAGCAGTCTCGATAAACTGATTGCGTCGTTGGGGGAACTGCTGAAATCGATTTTCATTCCGGAACTGTCCTTCGAGGAAGAACAGATGGCGTTTTCTTCCTATCTGACGGAGTTTACCGCGTATGTGCGCGGCAACGTGTGGAATATCGCGGGGCTCGGCGGCGTGGTTGCGGGGTTATATTTCGCGGGGATGTTTTTCAACAACATCGCGGATTTCGCGCTGGGGCAGGTTGTCAACGACTATATGTCCTCTTTGACGGAAACGGGTTTTACCGTCGGCGTGTTCAAGAATCTCGGCAGGGCGAGTTTGTATTCGGTCATCGACGTTGCCGTATCGCTCGTGTTCTACGGGGCGGCGGTCTGTCTTTGCGCCTTCATTATCTGGATCAGTCCCGCGGGGTTGATTTCGATGTTCTTCGCCGTGCTGGTTTTCGTCGTGCTCATTTCGGTAAAACAGGTGTTTTTATCCGATTTCATGCCGAACATCGTGGCGGATAAGATCCCCGCGGCGAAGGCGTTCCGCATGAGCGTGAAGGTGCCGCGCAGGGACTTTCTCAGAAAATTCAACAACTACGTTTCCATCAACATCATCATGCTGTACGTCAACGTAACGGCGGGTATTTTCACCGTTCTGACGGGGCTGTTGCTCACTTTCCCGCTCACCACGCTGATCCTCATCTGCTTCCGTTTCGTGAGCCAATACACCACCACGGGCAAAAAATACTATCTCGCGCCGGAGGAGATCATCCGCCCCGCCCGCGCCGCGGACGACGACGAGGACGATATTCTGAAAAAGATCGACGAGGAATAAAAACAGCGTTTATTTCCCGCTTTCGGGCGGACGGCGCACGGCGTTTTTCCGGTAAACGAGCGGGGAAACGCCGTAATTTTTTTTAAACTGCCCGATAAAGTGCGAAACGGTGGCGAAGCCCAGCGTTTCGGAGATCTCCCGCACGGACGCCGCGCCGTATTCGAGATATTGCGCCGCTTTTTCCATGCGCAGTTTCGCCCTGTACGCCGCCGGCGAAAACCCCGTCTGCGCCTTGAACAGACGGCGGAAATAGACTTCGCTCACGTTGCAGAGCCGCGCGATTTCGCCGATGTCGGTATTTTCCGCGTATCGGCTGTTGAGATAAGCCACGCCTTTTTGGATCAGGGAATTTTCCGGCAGCGCTTCGTCGACGTACAGCGCGAGGAGAATTTTGAGCAGCCCGATCTTGTTTTTAAGCGGCAGCGCGTAGAAATTTTCGCTCGGCGTTTCCATTTCCCCGAACAGCAGCGGCAGTCTGCCGCCGTTGGCGCGGTAAATCAGGATGTTTTCGGAAAACCGCACCGCTTCGCCGGCGCCGTCGAAAAGGCGGAAGTTGATGCCGATCGTATATCCTTCGGGGGCGATGTCGTAAAAAGTTACGCTGTATTCGCTTTCCTGCGGGGCGTAGACCGCGTCGCCGCTCTCCGCAAAAAAGACCTCCCCGTTTTTTGCCGTATAGCGGGCTTTGCAGCCGCAGAGATAAAGCAGGTTGTTCTGTTTTTTCGGCAGCCCGATGCAGGAAAAGGTATTCGTATCGTTCCAAAACTGGCGCAGCGTGGAAAGGTGTTCGCATTCAAAGTTCGTTTTGCATAATTTTTCCAATGTCGTCGTTTTCATAATCCGTTCCGTATCCGGTTCGTTTTCTTTTATTATAAGCGCTTTTCGGGGCGGAAGTCAATGGGTTTTGTTTCGAAAAACGAAATTTTTGTGTCGGAAGAGGTATTGCTTTTTCCGCCGCGGCGCTGTATACTTTACCGTAGAATAAAAAACGGGAGGGTTTTATGAAACAAACGGAATGGAAGATCGTCTGTTCGGATTACGCGGGGGCGGATAAACGCGCCGCGGATTTCCTTTCGGAAGAGATCGGCAGATACCTGATCAGGGAAGAGGGCGTTTACCGCTTGCACGTTCTGCCGTGCGAGAAAGAAGGGGGCGCGATCGAGCACAGCGCCGTCGTCATCGGGTTGTATTCCGAGAGCGCGACGATCAGAAAATACGTGAAGGAAGAGGAACTTAACGGGCGCGATTATTTCGTGAAGATCGCGGATAATCCCGATCGGGAAGGGGGCAGCCTCGTGCTGATCACGGCGCATACGGCGGAAAACCTGTTTTACGCGGCGGTATGGTTTGCAGACGATTACATCCCCGCCCGCGCGCCGGAATTCGGTGCGGTGCGCATGCCGCAAAACATCTTCGATAAGCCGCTGCAGCCCGCCACGTACGGCGAAAGCGCGCGCTTCAAAACGCGCAGCGTGTTCACATGGGGGCATCCTCTGAACGATTACAGAAAATATATCGACGATCTCGCGCGGCTGAAATTCAACCGGCTGATCCTGTGGAACGATTATATGCCCGTCAATATCGGCGAAGTGATCGACTATGCGCACGCGCGGGGCATAGAGGTGTTCTGCGGTTATGCATGGGGGTGGAGCTGTTCCCCCATCACCGACATCGGCGATAAACGCCTTGCCGCATGGCGGAAGGAGATCCTCCGCGAATACGAGGAAAACTATGCGAAAACGGCGTGCGACGGCATTTATTTTCAGTCGTTTACCGAGCGGCCGGAGGAAGACATCGGCGGCCGCTCCATCGCCGCCACGGTTGCGGATTTCGTCAACGAAACGGCGGGGGCTCTGTTGGAAAAACACCCCGACGTGAAATTGCAGTTCGGGCTGCACGCCATATCCGTGAAAAACCGGCTCGAAGAGATCGCCCGCGTGGACCGGCGGGTGGCGATCCTGTGGGAGGACTGCGGGGAATTTCCCTATTCCTATTGGCCGAAGGCGGATGAAAAAAAATTTGAAGAAGCGCTGGCGTTCACGAAAAAGATCCTTTCGCTTCGCGGCGACGCCCCCGTCGGGCTGGTTTTCAAGGGAAATATGACCCTCGATTGGACGAAGTTCGTAAACCAGCGCGGGCCTTTCGTGCTTGGGAAAAACGCTGCGGAGATCGCGGAACACGACGCGCGGCTGCGTCGCGGCGCGTGGCGGGCGTTTTCCGCCGGCTGGATGCGGTACGGCGGCTATGCGGCGCGTATGCTGAAATACATCGAGGAAAACGCCGCGGGGGATGTGGAGATGTGCCTTGCCGGCACGTTCGACGGCGGCGTGCGGCTGCCGCAGGCGCTTTGCGCGCAGATGTTTTACGCAAAGGGCGAAGATTTCGGCGAGACCCTCGAAAAGACGGCGCGCCGCAGTTATGTAACGTTGGATTAAACGGAAAGAGCGGGGCGCGGAAAATACCGATGGGGATTTTGTTTTTGCTGCTGTCGAGCGTGTGCGCGGCGATCAAACTCATTTCCGTAAAAAAGTGCGGCGCTTCGGCTGAGGGATGGTTTAACAGCGTAAAGATCAATTTTTTCCGCGCAGCGGGCTGCCTAGCCGTGAGCGGGGCGGTATTCGCGTTCACGGGGGGTTTTACGGACGGAACGGGGCTGGTCGTTTCCCTTCTTTCCGGCGTCGCCACGGCGCTGAACATGATCGTTTATCTGCTCGCTTCCGAAAAAACCTCCCTTTGCGCCGTGGAGATCTTCTGCATGATCGGCGCGGTGATCGTGCCGATGCTTCTGGCGCCCGTGCTGTACGAGGGGGAAAAGATCGGCGCGTTGCAGTGGTGCGGCGCGGGGCTGCTCTTCGCGGCGGCGCTGTTGCTTGCCGGCGGCGCCGGCGCGCGCCGTTTTTCCTTTCGCGCGGCGATCCTTTTGTCGCTTTGCACCGTCGCAAACGCCGGCATATTCGTCACGCAGAAACTGTTCGTTACCTATGCGTCGGGATCGGTGGCCTGTTTCAATCTGCTGAATTTCGCCGTCGTCTTTTTGCTGCTCGGCGCGGCGTTCGGGGCGGTTGCGGGAAAAAAGCGTCTGCCGTCGGCAGGTTCGGAGGGGGAAAATCCGGAAAACGGCGGCAATATATGCGGTTTTTCGCGGCGGATCTGGCTGCTTATCGCCGTTTCCACCGTCATGCAGTATTGCAACCAGTATTTTTCGGCGTCGGCTTCCGGCTATTTTTCTTCGGCAGTGTTTTATCCGCTGACCTACGCGATCGCCATTCCGCTTACCTTTATCGTGGATCTTTTCGTCTTTAAGGAAAAGTTTTCCGTGAGAAAACTTTCCGGCGTAATGTGCGCCGTGGCGGCGATGGTGTTCGTGAATTTATAATAAAACGCCGCAACGGGCGTTTTCGGAGGAGAGGATGGAAATCGTTTACCGCCCGCTGGCGGCGGAAGAAATCGACAGAGAATTGTTCGCGCATTTTATCAGAAAGCAGGTCGTAACCGACTGCCGCCGCAAAGCGGGCGGCGCGTGGATTATCGTAAACGCGCCCTTTATCGACGATTGGAACGAAAGCGACTACGAATTTTTGGTGCGCTGCCTGAAAAAGACCGCAGAAACGGGCGGCGCGGTG
>CALVUL010000002.1 GCA_944363555.1 uncultured Clostridia bacterium | reverse complement strand
CTTCGAGTTGAGCCGCCGATAAAACCTGTTTCCTGACCACCTGAAGGGACTTGATATAATACGTATTCGACGTATAATGGATATATCCGATATACACGTTTTCATACGCCTCTGTCGCCGTCCATGCGTAATAGCCGAAACCTTCTTCCTTCGCGATTTCAATGCCTTCGCTCTTGGTATCGTCCGCGTTCATGATGCGGAGAGAGCCGCCGTTACTGGTAGCCGAATAGTTATCGATATTCACAACGACTTTATCGCCCGCCTGCAGATTGATGAGCCCGCTTAAACGCGTCAGCCTTTCCTCGCCGGTACCCGCCTGCGACACAGCCATGGCGCCACGTCCGGTATCGTACGATATTTGCGTTGCGGGGTTGTTGGGTACCGCTCTGGCAACGGCTTCCTCGCTGTTGAAATCGTAGCCGGCAACCAGTTCTTCTTCCGTGATGTATTCCAACCACTTTGCCGTAAAGGTAACTTCCACGCCCGTTGTGTTTTCATAGGGCACTTTCACCGTTTCGATTTTGTTGCCGTTCGCGTCGTACCAGCCTAAAAATTTCGCGCCGTCCTTGGTCACGTTGTCGGGCAGGTCCACCGTATCGTAAGAATACGCGGTTATGTCTTTCACTTCGCTGCCGCCGGCCGTCTTGAAAGTATAGTGGTACAAGCCCACGGGCGTGGAAACTTCCGCGCCGCACGCGCAAAACGCTATTCTGCTCCCCTGTTGGTTCTCCGTTGCCGGTTCGATCACTTTCCCTACGCCCAAGGCGATTTCGGCAGTATGATCGGAAGATGCCGCCCTGAGTTCTTTCAGAGCCGCTTTCTGCTCGTCGGACGGGGCGGTTTCCGACTCATCCTCGATCGCCGCTTTGATGACGTACGTTACCGATCTTTCCATTACGTCCGAATAGACGATTTCCCCGCCGTTCAGCCGATAATAGGCGCGGCAAACGAATTCATGGTGGAAATGATTCGCCGGAATATGCGTCAGCGCGACCCTCATACACAAACCGCCGTCTTCTTCTACATATTTGTGCTCTTCCGATATGGCGCCGTCTTTTATGTATTCTATGTTTACCCCGACGCCTTCGGTGGGCGTGTTCTCGATCGTCGGCTCGCCTTCTATGTTGACCAACACGCCGAGATCCTGAATCGTGCCGACGTCTTCCACGCCGGTAAGTTTTGCGGAAAAGCGCAAACCCGTGCCCACGTAAACGGTTTCATCTTCGTCCGGATAGCGGACGGCTGCGCCCTCGATTTCAATAACCGGAGCGGCCGCCGCTGCGCCCTCTTCCGCGGCGGCGCCGCTCGTTGCGCCGATCGCCGAAATTCCGCAGCACAAAAGAAAAGCCAAAAGCAACGTTACGAATAACTTTCCTCTAACTTTCTCAACCATTTTCGTCCCTCCATTTTTTCCGGATAAGAAACTCTTCTCCGCCCTCAAACCAGTCGAAAACGTCTATGTTAACTTCCGATGCAAGGACAACGTCGCTTTCGTCGAAACGCACGATCCGGATTTCTGCCTTTTTGTAGGTTTTTGTCTCCATAGTTTTCCTCCTTTTATTTTTTTATATCGGATTGTTTATGCTATTTCAAAATTCCCTCACCTCCCGCACGTTGCCGTTTCCGGAAAAAATTTTTTCATAAACGGCAAGGGTTTTCAGATCAGCGTGCGCCAGCTGTTCAGAAGTTCTTCCACGGTTTGTATTTCTTGGCGCTGCTTAAACCGCACAAGGTTCCCTTCCGCCGCGTAACGCTCGAAATCGTTGATATATTCCGTGAGCTGGGCAGTGGAAAGTTCTCCGGAATAAATCTGAATCATATGGAAGATCAGCGACGTTTTTTCCAGCTGTATCCTCTTTCTTACCTTTTCTCTTTCCTCCGCGTTTTCCGTCTTTTCGACTTCCGCCAGCGCGTCGTCGAGAAGATCCATCATATCCAGAAGCCACGTCTTTTTCCAATACTCTTCACGCGTGTATCCGTCCGTTTCCATCACCAACAGCGAAAATTCTTTTCCCGCAGCGGTATATTCCGCCTCCAGCCGCTTGTAATTCGCCCTCAGCGCGTTGAAATACTGCCTGACCTGCGGCGCGCCCGCCTTGTAGTATTCGTCGATGAACTGATTGATCAGCGCGTTGACGTCGCTGTCCAAATCCCACATCAATTTGGCGCGCACGTAAAAACTCAGCGCGTGGAACGGATCGCCGATCCGCCAGTCGGTTTCGGTGAAAAGATAAACGGCGCCCATATCTTTAAACGCTTTGTAGGCGTTTTTAACGGTATGGTAATCGTCAAAGAAACAGAATCCGCTGTAATATACGGCGGCATACGTCCAAACGAACATCGTCGCGCCGGTTTCCTTCCAGCCCTGCATCTCGTCCATCAATAAACTGTTATACTTTTTATCGTCCACGTCGTGATAATGGTCGAAAAAGATCGGCGCGTACAGCACGCCAACGTTTTCGTGCGCTTTCACGTCTTCGTGGTACACGGAAAAACTGCCGTCCGCATTCTTGACTACGGGGGGCTCTTCCGTATTGTGATAAGCAAACGTCACCCAATAAATCTTTTTGCCGGGATAGGTTTCTTCCACATAGGGGTTCATGATGTCCGCCACTTTGTTGATGAACTGCATCATCACGCCCGATTCGCTGCCGAGCCGCTCTTTTTCCGTTTGGCACTTCGGGCAATTGCAGAACGTCTGCTGGTCTTCCTGCCCGAGCATGAAATTATACTCGGAATTTGTAAGCGCGGTCTCCGCGAGGCGTTTTTTAATATTTTCGCACAACTCGGCGATCATCTCTTCATTGGTCAGACAAAGCTGGCTTTGATCGGGCGTGCTGTAATAATCCGAATGATCTTTGAGATACGTATCTTTCGGCATCAGCGAAAAATGCGTATGCGCCCACGTGATCCACCCCCTTCCGTGCCCGCTGTTTAACTTCATCATCTTTTCGTAGGTTTCGTTAAACGAATTGGGGTTGAAGTAATTGAGGTCGAGACATCTGTTTGCAAACGCGGGAACGGATTTTAAGTCGAAATCCTTCAAATACACCGTGGACGAAGCGGGAATTTTGATCTCGTCGTACGAATAAAATTCAATGCCGAACTGATAGGTCAGAAAATCGTACACGCCGAACAAAACCGCATTGTCCGTACAGCCTTGAATGAACAAATCGTCTTCCAGCGTTTTGAGATAATAGCCGTCCTCCCCCAGTTCCGCGGCGTCCGCAACGATATTTTTTTCCTTTGCCACCGTCGTGTTGCCGAGAGAGATCACCTTATCGCCGTCCGCCGGAATATAATTTTTATCCGATTTGACGGACAGTTCCGCGTTCGTGCTTTGCCTGATGTAGTTAAACAAAACGTCGGAAGCTTCTTTGCATTTGTCCGCGCCGTCGATAACGGGATAGACGATCACGTAATCGCTTGCGCCGTTATCGACCAGTTTGTGGTTCGTGTCCTTTGCGATATAAGAACCGGAAACATCGGTATCGCCGATTTTTATATCCGACGAGGTATCGGCGCAGGCGCCGATAAAACCGGACGCCAAGATCACCGCCAACAACAAACAAACTACTTTTAATTTTCGCATCTTTCTTCCCTTTTCTTATCCGATTTTTTTGAAAATTTTCCGCTTGCGGGCCGCATGCCGTTTTGATCGCCGCGGCACACGCTTCGCCCGTCTACGCGCGCACCACCTTGATCGATTGCACGTAAATTGCCGCTGTTCTGCTGTTCAGTTTGATTCCCATACCGGTAACGGTTACCGTTTCTTCCGCCTCCCAGACAGTCTCCGTAAACCCCGTGCCGTCAATCGTCAGGTTTATTTTCCAATCCCCGTTTACCTGAAACCCTACGTTGACCGCACTCAGCGCGCGCACGACGATTTTATCGCCCGCGTTCAGCGTAAATTCCTCGACGAGTACGGAAACGGTTTGCGTCGGGTCCGTCGTCGAAATTTTAACGGCACTCTGCGTTTCGTCGTACGTTACGGTAAAAACGCCTCCGTCCCACGAAACAACCTCTAAAGCCTCCTCGGAATCGAAATCGAAGCCCGCTTCGAGCTGTTCCGCCGTTAAATTCGGCCTTCTTTCCACCTGTATCGACTGTACGTAAAGTTCCCCTTTGCTCGTATACGGCATAATGTCCATACCGGTAACGATCGTCGTTTCGGTCGCCGTCCAGACATAGTTCTTAAACGCCGTGCCGCCGGCTTCCTGCAATGTGATCCGCCACTTTCCGTTCACGCGGAACCCTACGTTGATCGCACTCAACGCGCGCACGACGATTTTATCGCCCGCGTTCAGGGTAAATTCTTCGACGTGTACGGATACGGCTTGATTCGCTTCTTTCGGCGTGATTTTAACGGCGCTTTGCGTTTCGTCGTATGCTACGTCGAACTTGCCGCCGTCCCACGAAACATTCCATAAAGCCTCTTCGGAATCAAAGCCGAATCCCGCTTCGAGCCGTTCCGCCGTTAAATTCTGTTTTCTTACCACCCGTATCGATTGTACGTAAAGTTCCCCTTTGCTCGCATACGGCATGATCTCTATACTGTTTACAACCGTCGTTTCCGTTACCGGCCAGATGTAGTTCTTAAACGCCGTGCCGCCGACTTCCTGCAAAGTGATCCGCCATTTCTCGTTCACGCGGAACCCTACGTTGATCGTGCTCAGCGCGCGCACGACGATTTTATCGCCCGCGTTCAGCGTGAACTCTTCAACACTGATCAGAACCGCTTTATTGTTTTCCTTGGGCGTGATCTTCATCGCGTTGTTTTCCGCGTCGAAAACCGCCTCTATGGACGAACTGCCCGTCGCCGCTCCGTTGGTTTTTCTTTCGCTGTCAAAAGCATACGTCGCCTCCAACTGTTCGATCGTCAAACTCCATTTCGTCGCGTCCACGACGGCAACGGGGCTGTTCAGCACCCGTCTTTCATCGCTGCCGATCGCCTGCATATAGTATTTTTCGACCGTTTCCTCCGCGGCAAAACTTTCGGTGACGGCGGTATTCAATGCGCCTTCTTCGGTGCCGTAAACGTATTTTTCCGCATGTTCATCGATCGTCCACACCACCTTTTCGTTCCGGATTTTAAGATCGGGCGCTGCCAGCGCGTAAAACGACAGTTCCTCCGCGGCGTATTCGTAGTAGTTATCTTCGTTTTCCCCCCGCACGATCCTGTTTAAGAATTTGCTTTCAAACCGATAGGTGTTCCCGGGCAGGCAGTTCCCGATATAATATTCCGATGCGAAACTTACGCTGTAATCGTCCGGCGCGGTCTCCGCCTCGGAATACAGTTTGAATTCATAAGCGCTGCCGCCGTTTTCGAAATGCAGATACCCCTCCTTATCGAAAGAAACTTCCAGTTTTTCGCCTTTTTGGAAGGTAAGGGGATTGCTTTCCAGATAATAAATTCCCGCCGCCTGATCGTAGTAACTTGCAAGTTTTACCGTTAAGTTTTGCTTATCCAGCACAGAAGAAGCGGCTTTCGCCCAACGATCGCCTGTCTTGTAATACAGAACATCCGCCGTCGTTTTATCGAAAGTTACCGTTTCGCCGTTTACGGTAAACAGATCGACGCTCTGCTTTCGCGTTTCGTATTCCAAGCAGGCTTTATCGGACGGGGCGTACGTTTCGTCATCTTGCGGATTCGCATACACGTAAACGACATGGGCGCCGATTTTTTCGCTCAACAAAACGGAAGTATCGCTGACGACGCGCTCTTCTCCGTCTTCGATCACGGTATACGACGCCGCCCCCGCAACGGCTTCCCAAGAAACAGCCTCCCCTTCTGCCGACAAACGGACGTTCGGGAGCTGCTCCTTTATTTTTATGGAATTTTTCCGCACGGCGCTGTCGGTATAATACGTGCGGGCGTCCGCATCGTAACCGGTGCCTTCCACGTAATATTCGTATTCCACCGTGCTGCCTTTTTCGTAGGAATTAAAGTTGATATAATTGCCGTCGTTTACTTCCCTCCATTCCGCAGACGGCAAAATCCTGAAAAAGATGCGGCTGTTCTGCGGCTGAAAACGAACGGAATTTGCAAACACTTCGGGATCTTTTGTTGCGAGTTTTTTAACGCTGTATTGAACAGAGGCTTCAAAATTCGTCAGTTTCTCGCCTTTCACCGTCAGTTTTGCGGTATAATCGTTTTCCGTTTTATCGTATTCGTAAAAAAGTTCTTCCTCCGCCGTAAACTCCTTCACTTGCGTTTCGTTGATATACAAAGTATAACTTGTCGCGTTCACGACGCTGTTCCAGCACAGCCGTTCGTCTTCGATGCGGAGATCGAGCAGATCGACGAGTTCTTTTTCCACGTTCCCGTCAAGCGGCGTTTCTTTCGTTCCGCCGCACCCCGCGCCGAGCGCGATGCACAGCAAAGAAACCGCCATCGTTAACAAAAAGATCTTCTTTTTCATATTTTTTCCTCCCTTATATCACCGTTATGATAAAGGTTTCGCTGACCGCGACGTTTCCGGAAGAGTTGATCGCGTGGACAAATACGGAGTATTCGCCTTTCGACGTGGGAATAAAAGAACCTTCCACCTTCGTCATCGTACCGGAAGGCGCATAAACGTATACGTCGTAACCGATCACGCCGTCCTTGACGTCGTAAACGGTGATTTCGGGCAGTTCTATCTTTTCGTTTACTTTCGCCGTAGTCTGCATTTCCCCCGCGATACAGATGATGGGTTTCACGCTGTACGACACGTCTATCGCAATGCCGCCCAAATAAGTGTATTCGTTTTGCGCCGCATCCTTCGCCGTAATATAAAGCATATATTCGCCGTATTCCTTAAACGTGTATTCCGTCGCTTCCGTTTCGCCGAAAAAGAATTTCTTTTCCAGACACACGTTGCCGTCCGCATCGGTCAGGCGGATTGTCGTTTCGGGATACGCGTCGAAAAAGTCATAAACGAACACTTTCGGAATGACGATCTTATCCCCGAGTTCGTATTCCGTTTTCATTTCGCCTTCCATATAGATGTCGGGCGCCATAAAATCGTCGGCGTTGGAGAAGTTGCCCATCATTTGGTTGTTGATATAAGTCAAAGATACCGCCGAATCGCCCGTTACGTTCTCAAATTCAAACCGTATCTCGACAAACTTGCCCGTAAACCCGTTAAACGCCTCCCCGTTCACCGTTTGCGCCGGACGGCCGATCAGATCGTCGTTGCTGTCGTATATGCCGTTCCCCTGAAAACTTAAAACAAAATCCATCGGAGCCGTTTCGTAAAAGTTCCCGCGGCATTCGCCGAGATAAACGCCGTTGGCGTAAACCTTTGTAACGACCGCCGTATCGTCGGCGTTTTTACACAAAGTCAGTTTGATTTTTTCGTTTTTCTCATCGAAATTGTTGATGTAAATATTTAATTTGTCAAAATTGTTCTGTTCGCGCGGGATCGCAAAACGCAGATTTAATTCTTCCACCAGCACGCGGTTTACAAAGGCAAACCCCTTTCCCTCTTCCGCCGTGGAAAATTGCAGCGCGTATTCCTCAACGGTTTTCGTTACGCCGCTGTCCGCGATAAACCTGTCGGCGAGACTTTCGCTCGTCAAAACGGTTACCGTTTTTTCTTTCGTTGCGCGCACGCCGTTATACGCCGCCTCATACACGATTTTTATCCGTTCGCCCATTTGTTTGTCGGGCGTAAAGCGCACGTCCTCCGCCCCGTCGAAAATGGCGATTTCCTCGTTCGTATCGGCATTATATACCTTGATAAACGTATCTGCGTCCTGTATCTTCTGCCCGTACCTGTCGGTAAGAGAATAACTCACCTTCGGCAGTTTGTACATGCTGCCGGCCAACATATAATTTTCCAAAGAGAAGTCGTTTATGATCGCTTTCCCCGTGAACGCGGCGATCACCTCGAAATCAAAAACATATACGTTGGACACGGAGTCGGTAACTTTGTAGGATACGGTGTAGTTTCCTTCGTCGAACGGGATAAACGCGCCTTCGGAAACGGTTACGAAATCATTGTTGTGTTGAACGGAAACGATCGTTTGTATCTTGCCGGACGCGCCGCTCACCGTCGGTTCGGGCAAGATCACCGTTTCGAATAAATCTACGCTTACGGGGCTATCCTCGTTCAGCGCGACGGCGCCTTTCGGCTGATTCGATAAATCGAAAGTCAGCGTAACGGCCGGCGGGGTCTCGAAAACGTCTATTTCAAAACTTTCTTCCGCTTTGTTCCCCGGCAGGTCGAAGCCGATATATTTTACGGTATATTTCCCCGCCTGAACGGGAACGAAGCCCTTATCCGTACAACTGATCTCCGTATCGCCGAAATAGACCTTCTTCAATACGTAAGTCGCGTTTTCATACATTTCGTCATAACATACGGCGTCGGCAAAATTGAATCTCTGACCGACGATCCCGTAAGGCAGATTCTCTTTATCCAAATCCACGTCGATCCGCGGCGGGGTGGTATCGTTGACGACCGCGCCGTCCATCGACTGATTGTCGATCGTTAAAATCATATAATTGGCGAAATCCGCTTCCATTTCGGCGGTTTCCACCGACATTCTCGCAACGCCGCTTTCAAATCCTTCCCAAAGGGCGCTCTTCGTGGAGCCCATATCCGAAAGCAGATCCATATCGAGCACTTTTATTTTGCCGTCTATATTATAGCCTTTTTCCGTCAACGCGCCCGACCAGTCGTATACGTTTGCAACGTACACCGTTTTTTCGGCATTGTCGTAATAAAATTTGACGGAATTTGTGACGGTGTGATACGCGGTGGCGTTTCTCCCGTCGAAAGAACATTCCACCACGGTGCCGTGCTGCGTATCCGTCGTGTTCGACGTGGTAACTTCATAATCGACGACAACGTTATCCTCGTCCTTAATCGACGCCACTTTATAAGAGGTGCTTCTGTACTGCGAAACGGTATCGGTCTTGACCGAAACGATGCCGTTCGCGCTCTGCCCCCAAGGATAATTCACCAAAGAAATTTCAAAATAATTATCGGGATCCGACCAATCCTCGAAACGGATAAGAAACTGCTGAAGTTCCATCGTTCCGCTTTCGCTCGGCGTGATCTGAAGTTCGAAAAGCAGATCGTCTTTTGTGTTGTCGGAAATGTCGATCGCCTTTTCATAATAGACCCGTTTCGCGTTTTTCGATTGCACCAACACCCCGTTCCGGCTCTCTTCTATATACGCGGGCGTATTTTGATTTACTTTCACGCTTACGCCGCTTTCCGCCGAAAACAGGGAATCGACCGTTATAAATTTGCCCGTATCCTCCGCCTCCTGATTTTCCGGCGCGGACACGCCGTCCGTTTCCGGAACGGCGGGCGCGGCGGCGGAAAACTCTTTTCCCGTTTCCGCAAAGGGTAGGGAACTGTTTGCGCCCTGCCCGCCGCACGCGCATGCGAACGCTGCCGTAAAGCATAAAACGCCCGACAGCAAAAGTAAAACAACAGAGTTCTTTTTTTCTTTCTTTTTCATTTTTCCACCTGTTATATTATCCTTTCACTCCCCCGACAACCAGATTGCCCATAATTTTATTTTTCAGGAAAACAAACAAAATTATGATGGGTATCATCGACAGAAATACCGCCGCCAACTGCACGGGGATCTGCGACACGTAAGGGTCAGAACTGCCTTTGAAACTCCATAAGCCGTACGCGAGGGTCGGCCTTGACGGCAAATACATGAGCGGCGTATTGAAGTCGTTCCATGCCGTTATAAAATTCAGAATATAAATACCGACCATCGTCGTCATGACCATTCTGAAATTGATGCTGAACATGACCCTGAAATTGGACGCGCCGTCGATTTTCGCCGCTTCCGACAACGAATTGGGAACCGCCTCGAAACAGCCGACCAACACCAAAAAATATGTACCGCCAAAACCCGCATGCGTGATCAGGATCCCTAAAAGGCTGTCGTAAATCATCAGTTTCTTGTAAAGGATCAACGTGGCGGGCGTCGTTCCGACAAGCGGAATAAACATCGTTACGATAACCACCCCGTAAATAACTTTCGTCAGCGACGATTTGAACTTTGCGCAGATATACGCGGTACACGCGTTTACGAAAATTCCCGGGAGAGGCGACAGCATCGCATACGATAAACCGTTGTATAACAGCCCGCCGAGATATACTTTTTTTGAAGAAGACGGCAGTTGCACGAACAGTTTTTGGTATGCCGTTAAGTAGTTTTCAAAGGACAGGGTCATATCCTTTACCGAAAACGGAAACAACTCGAACATCATGGGGCTTTTCAGAGAAGATACGATAAGCCAGCCGCCGAGAAACAGCAGGGAAAACACGTACAGCCACATGATGATATACAAAATCAGCACCGACGGGTTTTTTAACAGTCTTACGCTGGCAAGCCACGCTCTTTTCCGCGCCTCTTTGGCAAATTTTTGTTTTTTCGCTTCGCTTTTCATGTCAGTCCTCTCTCGGCCCCAGCCTGTTCAGGCAATAACGCAATGCAAAAGTCAAAGGCGTTGCGATCAACGAAATCATCAATCCCATTGCCGACACGAACGGATAATCCGCCAAAGACGAATTCTCGCCGATGACTTTTGTAAATAAAATGTATCCGATGGTCTGCACGTAATCGGGCGCGTCGTATTTGTAAAAAAGCAAAACCGAACCGCTGCCCGTAAAGATCGCGCAAAATCCCGTGACCAGATATACGGAAATCAGCGGATAGGTGGCAGGCAAAACGACGTGCCACAATTCCCGCATCGTCCCGCAGCCGTCGATCTTGCACGCGTCCTGCAGCCCTTCGCCCACATTGGACATCTGCCCTACATATAAAACCATGCCGCCCGCAAAAGAATTCCACAGCGCATAAATCAGCAGAATATTAAAAGCCGTTCCGGGCGTTCGCAATAAAATGGGGAGTTCTTCCCCTGAAACGTTGAGCACGATCGAGGGCAGCGCCCATTCGATAAAGTACCCGAACATCAGCGACATCGCCGTGCTTGCAAAAATGTTCGGCAAGAAAAAAGCGATCGTCAAAAATCCGGAAAACGGAACTTTTTTAATGATGAAGTAAGAACAGAATATGCTGATCGGCATGCTGATAAACGTTTGTACCGCATACAGTTTGATCGTTCTTCCCCACGAATTCAGATAGATCGGGTTGCTTGCAATTTCGTTGAAAACGTTTTTGAAATTGCTGAAAACATCCCCTTTCAGATAGATATACTGCGCCGTCTCCGGTACGTATTCTTTGAACGCCAGAGTGAAGGAGGAAAAAGACACCCCGAAATAAAATACCGCTTTATGAAGGATCGGCCACGCCAGAACGCACAAAACGAAAATCCATTCCCTTCTTTTGGCGCGTTTCAGCCCTTTGGCTTTTTCTTCATTGACTTTGTTGATCTTGTTCATAAAACGCTCTCCCGCGATACGTTACGCGACTTCCTGCCAAGGCAGATCCTCCCAAAGCAAACGATAGATCTCTTTCATCCCGTCCAGATACTCCCGCGCCGTGATCGTCGGATAAGAATAGAACGTGGTAAACGGACAGGACACCTCGTCCTTCCCGCCGTTGATGCAATTGGAAGAATAGAAATACGGATAATGGTTCCCGTTTCTTTTCCTGAACACGTCCGACAGCCGGTCTTCCTTGTTTTTAATGATCTTTTCCGACTTAAACACGTCGTAAACATCCTGCGCGTAGTTGGAAAGGCTTTCATATTCTTCCTGACTCAGATCGTATTTGTAAGTCAGCCCGATCCCTGTAGTCACGTGATACGCGCGCAATGCTTTATCGGTGCAAAAATACTTCAAAAATTTCTTTGCAAGTTCCTGCTTGGACGAATATACGGGAATAAACGCCGTACTGTTGGAAGTAAGGATGGTTTTTGTCGTCGTATCTTCTACGATGGAATCATCCAGTCTGGGAGAAAGCATGATGCCGAACCTGCGCGTTTTATAGGCGTATTGCTCGTTGCCTTTTCCTTCCGACATCTCCTCGAACATCGCCAACGCTTCGTTTTCCCACCACGAGCCTTCTATGATCATGGCGATCCTCTTGTTCGTTTTTACGCTGAGCAGGAACTCGTTTTGCGCTTTTATCTGCGTTTGCGTGGTCTTAAACGCGTTTCCGCTGTAATACCCGTTTTTCTGGTTCACCAATTCGGCGGTAAGTTCAAGCGCTTCCAGCGCCCCTTGGGAATCCGCTACGAGATAACCGTTTGCCGCATTGATCTCCACGTCTTCCCCGCTAGTGTTCCGAACGGTTCCGCTTGTGGTTTTATACGCTCCGGCTCTCGCGCCGTTATCGTAAGAATAATCGAGGTTGAACACGAACGCGTTCATATAGTTGGGATACTGCCCCGCCCAAGTATAAGCCGTGACCCCCCTTGATTTGATCCTCTGCAATAACGCTTTGTATTCTGTTTCGGTAATGGGCAGCCCGTCGTCGTAAGTCCCTTCTATTCCGTCCGCGCCGGCGGATTTTTTGCCCTTGCCGGTCCATTTCAGATTGCCTTCCGTGCTTTCCGCAGAAATGAAAAATTCCTTTTCTTCAAACAAGTCGACGTCATAACACGAAACGCCGAAGTGCGTCTGCGTGGTCGGAATATAATATATCTTGTCGTCCAACGCCCAATATCCCTGTTTGAGATAATAATCCTCCATCTTTTCGCGGATCGTCGCGGTTTCGCCGAAGCCGATGGGTTCGTCTATAAAATCGTCCAAAGGAACGAGCATGCCGCCGTTTACGATTTCTTCACGCGGCGTCGTTGTAAAATACACGTCGTAATTGTAGCTGCTCATTTTGGAATATAAATTGTAGCCCGTAATTTCTTCTTTCAGATTGTTGATCATGATCTGAACGCCTGTTTTTCCGGGTTCAAAACTCTCGTTTTTACACTCCTCTTCAAACGCTGTTTTCATGTTTTCTATCCAAACCGTTCCGGCGCCGCCGTTATAATTCGCCACGTACAGTTGCGTTCTCGTAGGATCGATTTCTTCGGTATCGCCGCCCCCGTTTCCAATACAACCGATACTGCCGAAAACAATAACAAAGATCAAAAGCGCCGCCAATACATATCGCTGCAACCGTCTTTTTACATGGTTCATTTTATACAAACTCCTTCCAAAATTTATTTATCTATATTTTAATCTCGAACAAGGCGCAGAGTAAATATATAAAATCAACATTATAGACATAATGCGTTAACGGCTTGCCGTCCGTTTTTTTGTCCGTTCGCCCCGTCCGCCGAAGAAGCAAAAATGTGCATAAAATCATTTTTATCCATTGTGTTTCACTTTTGGTTATTATACAATTAAACGCGATAATAACGGGCGCGCGTCCGCCCGCCGGACGAATTTGAAAACGACAGGGAAAGAAGGAGTTTTTTGCAGATGCTTATTCAAAAAACACGGCAGTTTCTGAAAGAAATCAAAGACCTTTTAAGCGCGGATACGCACGGGTGCGAACTCCCCGGGAATGTCTTTTTTATGAAAAACGGGGACGTCTTATGCCTGAACAGACAAAAAGGAGAATCCCGCTTTCCCTATGCTCGGGACGGCTACATTCTGTGGGCGCATTCTACGGGGCACATACATGTAAAATCGGGGATATTCAACGTCTTCAAACCCGTTTACGACAGCAACGAAATCAACGTGGAATTTTTCGCCGGAATACAAAACGAACGGGGAAACTATTTCCCCGTTTCCTTACTGGGCGGCGCAAAACAGGCAAACGAACCTTTTCACGTAAAAAGATATTTGGTATATACGCTTTCCGCCGCCTATTACATTACCGAAACGGATATAGCCGATTTCGTGCTTCGGGCGAGCATGTCCGAAAAACAGGAACTGCAATTCAGTTTCGGCTGCATCAACAAAACCTCCGCCCCTTTGTCTTTGTATCTGCTCTCCTATTTCAATCCCTTTTTAAAAGACGGCGAAGCGGATAACATGTGGACGTACCGGACAAGAAAATGCAAATCTTCGGGCGACGGAAAATTTATCGCTTACCGCACCGGCAGCAAGCCGGCACTGGGGATCAAACGCTCGATTGCGGGGTTGAACGTATTTTCGGACGATTCCACCACGATACGGGCGGGGGTTCTCGGCTCGGAAAGAGGATACCTTACCTCTTCCGACGCTCTGATTACGGGCGCGTTTTACAAGGACGTACTGCTGTCCGGCGGCGCAATCGCCTCTGAAATGATAAAATTCACATTGGAAAGCGACGGAAGAATAGACTTCGTTCTGCCTTTGGATATGTTCGGCGACAAAATAAACGAATTGCTGCAACAACCCGTCGTTCCGGAAACGATAGACGAAGAAATCGTAAAAACCGAAAGATCCGAACGGGATAAATTCAATCGCTTGGATATACGGTTCAAGGACTGCACGGGGGGCGCTGGCGACTTTATTTTAAACAACTTCGTCAAAAAAATACAAAAACAAGTGGATAACTGCGCGACGGGCAAATATTACGTGGACGATCTGATGGGCATACGCGACGTTTATCAGCAACTGGAGCAGGCGCTTATATGGAACGCCGGACAGGCGCGCCGCCAAATGCTTTCGGCGCTCGGTTTCATTATGATAAACGGCCGCGCCCCGCGGCAGTATTCCCTGCCTTTATGCGAGAACGATTCCCCCAAAATGGATTGGAGAGAGTTTATCGATCAGGGGAACTGGATCATTTCTTGTTTTTATTCCTACCTCGCATGGACGGGAGATTACGGCATTCTGAACGAAAACGTCGGTTACAGCGAAGTCGTCGGCGGAAAAACGTTTTGCCGGAACGATATTCGGGACAGCGCCCTGCAGCACCTGATAAGAATAACGGAATATCTTATCGGCAACTTGGATACGGAAGATAAAACCTACTGTTTGAAAATATTATTCGGGGACTGGAACGATTCCGTCAACGGGCTGGGGCATACAGACGACCCGGGAAAAAGTTTCGGCACGGGCGTATCCGTAATGGCGTCCCTTCATTTATACCAAAATCTATTCGAAATGTCGGATATTCTTAAAAAAATCGGCGGCTACGACGACGCCGTGCGCCGCTATTCGGAAATTCGCCGCGTCCTGAAAAACGGCATCCTTAAAAACGCCGTCGTAACAAGCGAATCGGGAGAACGAAAAATCGTGCACGGCTGGGGAGATCACGGCAGTTATAAAATCGGCAGTTTTTGCGACAGCGACGGCGTTTCGAGGATCAGTTTTGCCCCGTATGCGTTTTGGGCGACGTCCGGCCTCATAGAAGATACGCCGGAATTCAAACCGCTGATCGTTCAGAACATCCGCGCGCTGAGATCGAAATACGGGATCCTCACCCTCTCGCCGGCTTTTACGCCCGACACGCCGGGCGTGGGAAAGATCGCCACGCTTCCGAAAGGCACTGCGGAAAATGAATGCGTGTATATCCATGCGGCAATGTTCTCTGTTCTCGCGCTGTTCAGGCTGGGGCAGGCGGAAACCGCGTGGGAAGAGTTTTATAAATTATTGCCGATCGCCAACAAACAAATGACAAAAACGCCTTTTGTGATGTCTAATTCTTATCTCGACAATCCGGAAATCGGATATTTCGGTCAGTCCCCCATCGATTGGTATACCGGTTCGGGAACGGTTTGTTTGAAAAACATTATCCGCGGGCTCATCGGCATCGTCCCGAACTTGGACGGGATCGTTTTGCGGACGGCAAAGCAACTGCCGTGCAGGCAACTTTTTGCGGACTGTACGATCAAAGGGCGAGAAATACACTTTGAATACGAAAACGCAAAGACCGGCAAAAGAAAAATCTATTTCAACCGAAAAGAACTGACCTTGAAATACGACGCGCTGGCGGAAACGGAAACGGCGTTTATTCCGGAAGACATGCTTGCGGACCGGAACTTTATCAAAGTTGCGGATTGACGGAAAACAACGCGCCGCCCCAACGGAACGCAAGCCGTGAAAAACGGCGGTTCCTGCGCCGCGCTGATTTGAGTATGAAACATTTCACAAGGAGACGGATATGGACGTAGCAATTATCGGATTCGGTACACGCGGGCAATATTATGCTTACCTTTTCAAAAAACGGAACGTAAACGTTGTTGCCGTTTGCGATTCGGATCTGCAAAAACTGCAAATTGCAAAAAACAAATACAGCGTTGCGGGCGATCGTCTGTTTGCCGACGAAAAGGAGTTTTTCGGCAAAGGCAAAATGGCGGATCTGCTCGTCGTTTCCACGCAGGACGCCGACCATTACGGGCACGCCGTACAGGGGCTTGAGATCGGATACGATTTGCTTTTGGAAAAGCCGATCGCCTCCGATCTGAAAGAATGCATCGAAATAAGGGATATGAGCATTCAATTAAACCGCAAAATCTTCGTTTGCCATGTTTTGAGATACGCCCCCTTCTTTACGTCCCTCAAAAAGGAACTCGAAAGCGGAAAATTCGGCAAAGTCGTTACCATAAACATGACAGAAAACGTATCGTATTGGCATCAGGCGCACAGTTACGTAAGGGGCAGCTGGAGAAGCGCCGAGAACTCCACCCCCATGATCATCGCAAAATGCTGCCACGATCTCGATATTATCGTATGGCTGACGAATTCGGACTGCGAGTACGTTTCTTCCTACGGCGATCTTTCCTATTATAAACGCGAAAACGCGCCCGAAGGCAGCGCGGATTATTGTTACGACTGCAGGTATATAGCGGACTGCCCTTACAGCGCGGACAAAATTTATATAAAAGACAGAGCCGAAAAAGGGCGCCTGAACTGGCCCTGCAACGCCGTCGTTCCGTCGCCGACGACGGAAACCTTAAAAGCCGCGCTGAAACGCGGACAATACGGGAAATGCGTGTTTAAATGCGATAACGACGTCGTGGACCATCAAGTGGTCAACATGCGCTTTATAAACGGCGCGACCGCAAGTTTGACAATGACCGCTTTCGGGGACCATTCGAGGGTGATCTTCGTCCACTGCGAAAAAGGCGAACTTTACGGGTATCTCGAAGAAAACAAAATTCACTGCGATATTTTCGGAAAGGAACACTATACGATCGATACAAACAGTTCCAAAGACGTTTTCTCCGGACACGGCGGCGGCGACGAACGGATGATCGAAGACGTTATCAACGCAACGGAAGGCGCGCAATCCTCAACTCTCACCTCCGTTGCGGTATCCGTGCAAAGCCATATCATCGGATTTAACGCCGAAAAATCGCGGCTGGACAACGGGCGCTCGATCAAACTTTCGGAACAATAAAAAACGGCGGCGACCCCTCTTGCCCCTGTTTTTAAAACGGAAGGATAAATATGCTTAAAAAACACTTTATCGCGCATACTTCGCCCGTTGCGGACGAAAAAAACGTGATCCGATGGAAGGATTATCGCATAACCGTACTTGCGGACAGATTGTTTCGTATCGAAAAGGGCTGCGAACACGATTTCCGCGACGCCGCCACGCAAACGGTTTGGTTCAGGAACGCGCCGCCGCAAACATATCGGGTAAGCCGGAAAAGCGACCGCGCGGAAATTTTCACCGAACGCTGCAAACTGGTTCTTTTTGCCGAACGCGAAAAATCATACGTGCAGATCGGCAGAAAAAAAGACGGCGGCGTCGGCGGTAAAAAAATAAAACTTTCGAACGCGGGCAATCTGAAAGGGACTTACCGGACGCTTGACGGATGCGACGGAAACATCCTGAAAGACGCCTGCACGAAAGACCGCATTGTAACGATAGACCTCGGAAACGGCGTCTGTTCCCGTTCCGGCGTGGCGGTGCTCGACGATACCCGCTCTTTGGAACTTTCGGAAAACGGCAGCATCCTCCCCAAAACCGAGGAACGCGGTTACTCGGACGAATATGTTTTCTGTTACGGGGCGGATTACAGAGCGGCGGTCAAAGCGTTATACAAAATAACCGGAAAAACCCCGCTCGTGCCGCGTTTCGCGCTGGGCAACTGGTGGTCGAGGTATCACGCATATACCGATAAAGAGTATTTGCGGCTTTTGGGAAGTTTTAAAGAACGCCGTATCCCGTTTACCGTGGCGACCATCGACATGGACTGGCATTATTCCTCCCGCGCGGACGAAGAATTGGGTATAACCGCGAAAGGCAGAAACAGCGATTTTTACGGCGGCAACAAGGGCTGGACGGGGTATGCGTGGAATAAAAATCTTTTTCCCGATTACAAAACTTTTCTGAAAAAAGTTAAAGGTTACGGCGTAAAAACGACCCTGAATCTTCATCCCGCCGACGGCATACGGTGGTGGGACGATCATTACGCCGATATGGCGCGCGCGATGGGCGTAAATCCCGCCACCGCTCAAAAAATCCCTTTCGACATTGCCGACGATACGTTTATAAACGAATATTTCGACAAGATCCTGCACCCTTACGAAAAGGACGGCGTCGATTTTTGGTGGATAGACTGGCAGCAGGGCACGAAGTCCTCCGTGGAGGGATTGGACCCATTGTGGTCGCTGAATCACTATCATTATCTCGATAACGCCGCAAATCGTTCCTCTCCGCTTATTCTTTCGCGCTATGCGGGCGTCGGCTCGCACAGATACCCGATCGGTTTTTCCGGAGATACGTATATTTCATGGAACACGCTCGGATATTTGCCGTATTTCACCGCAACGGCAAGCAACGTCGGTTACGGATGGTGGAGCCACGACATCGGCGGGCATCATCTCGGCGCGTCGAATTACGAACTGTATTTAAGGCATATAGAATACGGCGTGTTCAGCCCCGTCAACAGGCTGCACGGCACGAGTTCCGAGGTGATGAGCAAAGATCCGCGCTACTATCTCAACGGCGCGGGCGAAACGGCCGTAGGGTGGCTGCGGTTCAGGCATGCGCTGATCCCCTTTTTATACACCTGTTCTTACCGAGCGGCGGAAAAAGGCGAAAATCTTATAGAGCCGCTGTATTACGAATGGGATGCGCCCGAAGCGTACGCTTATAAAAACGAATATCTGTTCGGCGGGCTGATCGTGAATCCCGTCACCGTTCCCGCACAAAAAGACGGCTTTGCGCGCGTGAAAACATGGCTTCCGGAAGGGATCTGGACGGATATTTTCACCGGCGCCCGCTACGAAGTGCCTGCGGGCGGAAAAAAGTTCACCGCGTTCAGATCGTCGGAATTCATTCCCGTTTTCGCAAAAGCGGGCACGATACTCCCGCTTTCCGGCGACGAAGGCAACTCCGCGGACAATCCGGAAAAACTCGTTTTATGGGTTTTCGGCGGCAACGGCAGTTTCGAACTGTACGAAGACGGGACAGAACACGGCAATACGGATCAAGCGATCACCCGATTGAAAACCGAACTCGTTTCGATAAAGGAAAAGGATCCGCGCTTTCCCGACGGGACAACGGTCAAAAAACAGATCCTTACCGTCTCCGCCGAAAAGACGGCGGGAGCCAATGCGGTTATTCCGCCAAACCGCGTGATCCGCGCGGTTTTCAGGGATCTGCCGTTCGGTTTCGTTACGGTTTATAAAAACGGGCGCGAAACAGACTTTGAAGAGGTCGATTTGCACTGTTTGACCGCCGAATTCCGGTTTTCGGCGGGAAACGAATACCGCGTCGAAATGACTTTTGCCGAAAAAACGCTTGCGGAAAGACTGAAAGATTTCGCGCGGGAAACGCTCCTTTCCGCAGAAGGCAGAAACAGTTTAAAAAACCGCGTTTACAACGAGCTCGTAAAAGCCGCTACCGCAGAAGAATTCAAACAGACCGTCGACAAATCGGATTTGCCGAACATCTCCAAACTGCGCCTTAAAGAAACGCTTTTATGACAAACTGCGCAAAACAATGCGAAAACGCCGCCTTCGGAAGGTGATTTTTCCGAAGGCGGCGTTTTCGCTTATATCTTACAAGGATAACGAAAATTATCGGCGGCGTTTTCGCATTTGCCGCGCCGGTTTCTCATTCCTCGGCGGGATCGAAAAGAACGTCGGCATATTTACAGAATTCTTTAAGTTCTTCCGTATAATCGCCGTAAACTTCCGACATGTGGTGTATATACGGCCCCTCTATCAGTTTTCGCTCGAATTTGGGCAGATCCTTAAATTCGACCCACATATACGTTCCGAACGTTTCGGGACCTTTGCAGGTGGAAACCTTCCCGCCGAGCAGATAGTATTTCCCTTTTTCCGCCTGAAATCTGGCTATCGTATACACCCCGTCCCGCAATTTGAACGACGGTTTGGTATTGTAAAGATACGGCTTACACTTTTCGTCTTTGTATTCCAAGGGGAACGGTCCGCAATGCCATAACAGTTCCGAATTGTCGTTTTCGGGATTGCGGCAGGTCATTTCCCCCTGAATGGGCTTGCGTTTGCCGCGCGTTGCGGATAACAAAAGAATATTCGTTATCGACATATGCATATCCCATTCGCAGGTAACGTATATCCCTTTTTCGGCAAGAAGGCACATTGCAAGGCAGGGATTCGCGCCCCAGCCGAGGGTTATTCCCGTCCAACATTCGCCGCTTATGATATTGCAATCGTTCCGTTTGGCAAGATCTTCGTAATAATACACGATCGCAAGCATTTTTTTAAGATATTCGTCCGACAAATCGCCGCAATCGAAGGTGTTTTTAAGCCATACGAGATACGCTTCCAACTCTTTTCGGCGCGTGTTATAAATTTGTTCGAGTTCCCCTATCGCTTCCGCAAGATTGAAGATCTTCACGTTTACGTTGAATTTCTCTTTCAGTTCCAACTCGTTGTACATGATGGACGAAAAGGGTTTTATTCTCGTTCCGACCTGCAATATCGTCATGTTTTTGAAATTTTTCACCATCGTGGCGACTGCCAGAAACTTATGCAGCCCCGCGGCGAAAATATCCGATTCCATATCGCAGTTCTCTATATAACTGAAAGGAACGTTTGCCCTTTTCAACTGTTTACTCACGGCAAACAGCCCGCACTGCGTATCCGTATAGCGTATCCCGCCGCTGAAATTCCTGTCTCGCGGTCCCCATAAAAGCGTGGGCAGTTTGAGTTTATGCGCAACGAGCCCCACGACGTTTTCCATCCCGAAATTACAGTTGATGACGAAAAGCGCGTCGATCTTCTGCCGCATAAAATAATCGGAAACCTTATCGCAATCTTCTTCCGAAAACAAAACGCCCTCTTCGTTAAGAAAATCGATATCGACAAATTCGGTTATTTCGTCGGTAAAGCGTTCTTTGATGTATTTGACCGTTTTTTTCTTGTTTTCCACCGCATAATCGCTTTGGAATATACCTATACGTTTCGGCGGTTCCTTGATCCACCTTCTTATCGGCAGCAAACCGATTTTCAAATTGTAACCGAGCATAAACGATCTCCTTATTTATAACGACGGCGCCGGCTTGCCGCCGTCAAATCTTTCGGCGATTATTTTTTCGCTGAGAGCAAACTCCCGTACGCCGAAATGTTCGCATTTGTACGCCGCGACCCTGCTTGCGAAAAGACAGCAGGAAAAAACGCCGTTTCCCTTGGCATAAGCCGCCAAGAACGCGCCGTGAAAAGTATCGCCCGCGCCGTTTGTGTCTACCGCGTTCACCGGAACGCCGTCATACTTTGCGACGGATCCGTTATCGCAGTAATATCCGCCGTTGCTCCCGTCCGTTACGACGAGAATTTCCGGCGAGAATTTTTCGTAAAGCGTTTTCATCGCCTCTTTCACATCTTTTTTGCGCGTAAAACCTTTTGCGAATTCCGCCGACGGGATCAGGATGTCCGCGAACGGCAAAAGCCTCTCTATCCCCTCGTAAAGCCCGCCCGCGTCCATGCAGATCTTAACGTGATGCTCCTTTGCGATTTTCGCCGCTTTTATCGCGCAATTCAGATAATTCCCGTCAAGATGCAGTATATCCGCGTTTTTTATAGCCCGCTCGTCTATAAAAGCAGGGTCGTCTTTGATCGTGCCTCTGTCAAACACGCAGGTGCGCGTTTTGGTTTTTTCGGACAATATAATATAAGAAGTGAACGTAGTCGCGCCGGAAATTTTTTTCGCTTCGTCCGTGTTCACACCGTACTTTTTAAAATCGTCAAGCAAAAATCTGCCTGCCGCGTCGTCTGCAAACGCGCCGACGATTGAACAGTCAAGCCCCAATTTGCTTGCGATCACGAGGGCGTTTCCCACAGGCCCGCCGCCCGAATGAAAAACCCGTTCGGACTTTTTTTTCGTATCTTCCGCGGGATATTCCGCACAGGTTATCAGCGTGTCGTAAACGCACGCACCTAAACCGACGAGTCTTTTCATGCTTTTCCCGCCGCCCCGAGGAGCTGTATTTTAGACGCCGCAAACGCTTTTACCGCGTTTACGGGGTCCGCCATAAACAAATCTATCGCCACTTTGTTTCTGTCGGTTTCAAATACCTTATCGAGG
This sequence comes from uncultured Clostridia bacterium, assembly GCA_944363555.1. Classification (GTDB taxonomy): domain Bacteria; phylum Bacillota; class Clostridia; order Christensenellales; family Borkfalkiaceae; genus UMGS775. The sequence continues at coordinate 16,108 of CALVUL010000002.1, read as the reverse complement.
AAAGAATAGCACAGATCGGTGCCGAAATTCACCTTCCTTATCCCCGCGTTTATCGCCGCGCGGATCTGATCGTCTGGAACGCCGGAACCGCCGTGAAGGACGAGCGAAACCTTCGTTGCCTTTTTAATTTCTCTTATCCTGTCTATGGCGAGAACGGGGGCCTTTTTATATCTTCCGTGCGCCGTACCGACGGCGATTGCAAGCGCAACAACGCCTGTAATTTCCGTATATCTGACGGCGTCTTCCACCGTCGTAAAATCGGCCGGAATTTCTTCGGAAGCTTTACCGATCGCGCCGAGTTCGCCTTCCACCCCCACGCCGAGTTCCCTGCATATTTCCACCGTTTTCCTCGTCTTTTCCGCATTTTCTTCAAACGGCAATTTGGAAAAATCCACCATGATGCCCGTCGCGCCGTTTTTCAGCGCTATCGCCGCCGGAACGAACCCCGCGCCGTGATCCAGATGCATGCAGACGGGAACGCTCGATTTTTCTGCAGCCTTTAATATGATCGGCGCGAGAAAATCCGCAAAGCCCGTCGTCGCAAGCCGAGAATAAAACTGCATAATCACGGGCGAACGATTTTCTTCCGCCGCGGCGATCACGCCCATTACCGTTTCCATATTATACACGTTGAACGCGGGAACGGCAAATGCGCCTTTTTCTCCGTAATCAAGGATCTTTTTGAAATCCACCAACATTTTTTATGTCCTCCACGATGCCGTAATCGGCATAATCAAAAATTTCCGCGTTTTTATCTTTGTTGATCGCGATAACCGTTCCGGAATTTTCCATTCCCGTTCTGTGCTGAATTTTTCCGCTTATCCCCCATGCGACATAAACTTTCGGCTTGATGATCTTTCCGGTTAAACCTATCTGCGTTTCATACGGCATCAGCCCGTTATCCACCGCTTTTCTCGACGCCGCCAATTTTGCGCCGATCCTTTCCGCAAACGCTTTGATTTGCGGCAGGTACCCGTTTGCTCCGTATCCTATACCGAAAACGATGTCGCCCGACGTTTCGCCCGCTTCTCTCACCGTAGCCATAAACAATTCGCCTTCGCAGGCAATTTTTGCAACGATTTTTCCCGAAGCCGCGGGGCGATAGGCGAAAAGTTTTTCCCCGTCCGTTTCAAGCCTTATACAATCCGCGCACAAGCCGGCGTTCAGCCTTGCGGCGACCGCAGGCGCGATCGCTCTGTTTTGTAAATTGCTTTTAAATATGACGTTCTTTATCCCGCTTTTTTGAATAAAGCCGCAGATTTCGTCAACCGCTGCGCCGTCAAACCGGATAACTGTTTCCGCAACGTCTTCCGCCGCGCCCTGCAATCCTTCGCCGACGACGAGCAGCCGCCCGATCTTTTTAGAATCTTTCTGCCGGAAGGCGGCGTCCGCAACCGGAAACGGCTTGTTCAATGCGTTTTTTACGATCGCTTCCATATCGCCCGCGGAAACGAACGTGCACTTTCTTCTGCCTGCCTCCGATAAAAAACTTTTTAAAACGCGCGTGGGCGAACCTTTTTCCCCCACTTCGTTTTTTTCGAAACCGAGAACGGAATTATCGATGATCTTTACTTCTTTTTTCTGCGATTTATAGGACGCAAAGCGCAACTCTTTGATTCTTTCGACGGAAACGACGCACGGCGTTTCGACCGCATATCTGCCGGTTCTCGTTTGTATTTCGTCCAAGGCAAAATCCATGGCGTAAGGGATAAAGCGGAAGCCGAGCATTTCCGCAAGTTCGGCGGGGACCTGCGCGGTATCTCCGTCCGAGCTTTGCCTGCCGCACAAAACGATGTCCGGTTTTAAATCCCGTACGACCCTTGCGAGAATTTTCGCCGTAACGAGCGTGTCGCTCCCCTTAAACGCCTCGTCGGATATAAGGATCGTTTCCTCTGCGCCGAGGCGCGTTATGTATTCCGCCTGCGCAAGCGCGCTTAACGGCGACATGCTCACCACGGTTACGCGTGCGTTTTTGGTACTTAACGCGCATTCTAAAGCCGCGCCGTCAAACGGGCCGATTTCCCCTTGATTCAGTTTTACCGCCACTACGATCTTAATCATTGCGGATCCCGATCAAAGCGCGCGCTGTTTTTTTATACCGACTGAATAATTCTTCGTATTTCGCGGTATTTTCTCTGTTCGGCGACGTTTTCCCCGTAACGATAAGACATTTACGGATCGCGTCTTTAAAATCTTTGAAAAAACCCGCCGCGATTCCCGCCAGCATCGAACTGCCGAACGAACTGTCTCCGTTGCGGATTGAAATCAGTTCGATGCCGAGCGCGTCCGCAACGATTTGCCTCCACAATCCGCTCTTCGCGCCGCCGCCGATCGCCGTGGCGCGGGTGATTTTTACGCCCTTTTCTTCCAGATACTTTTTGCAATCCAAAAGCGAAAACGCAACGCCTTCCAAAACCGCCCGTACGAAATGCGCTTTCGTATGCGTAAACGTTACGCCGGTAAAACTTGCCTTTAACTCCGGATCGCCGTACGGCGTAAGTTCCCCGCTCAAAAACGGATGAAAAAACATTCCGTCGCTGCCGACGGGAACGGTCTCCGCAAGCGCGTCCAAATCTTTATATTCGCCGCCGAACGCGTCTCGGAACCATCTTAAAGACGACGCACAGGACTTGGTTGCCGTACCGGGATAGAAAAGCCCGTCGGCAACGTGAGAGTAATTGATAAGGTGTTTATCGGGAATCAGCCGGTCGGTTACGACGCATATCCTGCCCGCCGTTGCAAGTTTCAGCGTCGCCGCGCCCTTTTCCGCCGCGCCCGCCGCAAAGATTTCCGCCGCGGTGTCGGTCGTCCCGCATATCACCGCCGTCCCCGCGCATAATCCGGAAACTTCAGCCGCTTTTCTTGTAATTCTGCCGACGACAGACAACGGTCTGACGACTTTCGGGAAGTTTTCTTTTTTTAACCCCAACAGAGAGAGAAATTTTTCGTCCCAGTCTTTTTTGTCGAAATCGAAAAGCATGCTGCCTTCCGCTTCTATATCGTCCGTAACGAAATCCCCCGTAAAAAACCCGCGCACGAAATCTTTCGCAAAAGTAATTTTATGAATTCTCGAAAAAAGTTCCGGATCTTTGTTCTTCATCCATAAAAGCTGCGTAAGCGTCCAAATCGTATCCGGTTCGTGCTTGAATTTGGAAAAAATTTCCGCGCCGTAATTTTCCGCAAGGTATTGCTTTTCTTTAACCGAGCGGGTATCCGTCCAATATACGGAAGGCGCAAGGACTTTCCCCTTTTCGTCCATAAGCACCGCGGTATGCGTCGCCGCGTCGAAACACACGCAAACGATGTCTTTTGCGTCTATGCCGGAAACGCCGATAACGGTTTGAATGTTGTCGAGCGCGGCGCCGAGCCATTCTTCGGGTTTTTGCTCGCGCCCGCCGTCCGCGACAGCATACGTCGCGTATTCCTTGAAAGCCGTCGCCGTAATTTTGCCATCTTCGGATAAAAGCGTTGCCTTACTCGCGCCGCCGCCGAAATCTATACCGAGAACGTACTTCATGTTTCTTCCGGATTCAGGAATTTATCCACTTGTGTTTTTCTTCCGTGGTGCAGAATATTCCCCTGTGTTTCCCCGCCATGATCCATAAACAGTAATTTTTGTATCCCGGGGCGACGGAAAACGGATGATACCCTTTGGGAATCTCCACAAAATCGCCCGACACGACCTTATATGCTTTATCCGGATCTTTGTCCGCAGAGTAAACCATTTGTACGCCGAAGCCCTGCGGACGATCGAATTCGTAATAATAAATCTCATCCAAAAATCCTTCCGCAGGCATATCGTCCACGTCGTGCTTATGCGGCGGAAAACTTGCCCACTTGCCGTTTTCCACCCAAAATTCACCTATATATAAAAGATTCGCTTCGGCATTTTCCGCAAGATTGAACGCCGCCGTTCTCAAAAACGAATCTTTCCCCAGCGTTTTCGTTTTAATATCCGCCGTTTTTAAAACCTGAGGTTTATAATACCGATCCGCAGGCGCTTTCGCAATGCAGATTTTGGCGTCGCCGCCGACGGCGCGAACGGTAAATTCCGTATCCTTGCCGACATAAACGGTTTCCCCCACGCCGTCGAACACGCTTTTCCGTATCCCTACGTTTTCAAAACAAAAATCTTCGCCCTTTACGTTTATCGTGCCGTACAAAACGACGAGCGCAAATTCTTTGCCCTTTTCGTCTATCGTATACTCGCCGCCCCCGCGAAGTTTAAGCATATCCGCTTCGGCAAACGTCAAAACGCTGTTTCTGTCCGTTATGATCCTTTCGTAACCGTATTTTTCTTTATAAGATTTTTTCAGATTCATACTCTTTCCCCTTCAAAGATTTTCGGCGATCGCCTGTTCCGTCGTTAAGACCTCGTACCCGTCCGGACAAGTTCTTTTCAGCAACTCGTATTCCGCAGGGCTTTCCGTAACGACGGTTCTGCTTCCCGTGTTTTTTAATCTTTCCCATCTGTTTTCCGCCGTGCGTTTCATCACCGACGGCATATATTCGTTCATGATCAAACTGCCTGCCGCATCCGCTTCTTTCCCGTGCAGCATCGTCTCTTTGCCGACGCCTATCGCGGCAATGATTTTGCGCACGGTATGCACGTCGTCGAGTTCGCGGGAATAGGCGTAATGATCCTGAACGGTATACGCTTTGCCCTTGTTTTTTACTTTAAGTTCCCCCGTTTCAATTTTTTCCAGCAGATATTCGTTAAAACCGTAAACCCGAGCGGAAACGCCGATCCCCCACTCTTTATATTCGTGCCTTATCAGGCTCAGATCGACGGGGTCGTAAACGATCGCCGTTTTATACCCGTTCATGACCTTTGCGCAGTTTTTTGCGGCTTGAACGGTTTCGCCTGTTTTTCCGGTCAAAAACCAGAGCGCCGCGCCCGTATCGTCCGCCGATTCGTCCATGGAAACATCCGCGCCCGCAGCTTTCAAAATCCCGATTGCCCCTTTCAGGCTTTCCGGACTTTTATAACGCGCATCCTGCCCCGCAATAAATAATATATCAGATTTTTTGCCGCTCTGCAACCCGTCGGGCAAATTTGCGGAAACTTCGCCGTAAACGTTCCCCGTTTTTTCGTAGTTATCCAAAAGTTTTTCGATATAATCGGGGATCATTCCGGAAAGCGCCGCGTCGGTTTTTATTTCGCGGATAAACACTTTGGGATCCCAGCCCGTCATGCAATTGTTGGTGCACGCGCCGCAAAGCATACATTCGTAAACATTCTCTATAACGTTTTCAAGTTTTTCGGCGCCGCGCGCGACCAGCGAAACGGCGAGCGCGCGGGCGCGGGCGGTGTTGCGTTCCTGTCCCGTTGCGTTTCCCGTAGGGCAAACATGGCGGCACATCCAGCAAAATCTGCAATTATCTACTATGTTTTTTGCTTTTTCAGAAATATTCATACCGTTTTCTCCTTACAGCCCGAGTTTAAACGGGTTCATGATTCCGTTCGGATCAAGCGACTTTTTCAAGCCTTCGAAAACCTGCATCGCGGGACCGTACTGTTCCTTCATAAGTCTGCCGAGTTTTATTCCCACGCCGTGGTGATCGTTTACAACGCCGCCGTTCGCTATCGCCGTTCTTACGCCCAGCGTCCATATCTTATTATGCAGTCTCATCGCCTCCGCGGGATCTTCGGGCACGTATTCTTTTTCGACGATAAATCTGTCGTATATCATACAGCCCCATTCGTACCAATGCGAGAAATGCGCTATAAACTTAACGTGCGGGAAGTTGGTTTCTATCGCGTTTTTCATCTCGTGATAGATTTTCTCTATCTTATCGTAAGGCGCGATCGTATCCATCGTTCCGAACATCTGCGGCAGATCCATCATATGTCCGGGATAAAAAAACGTTATTTTTTCTTTCCACCATTTTTCGCCGTATTCGCTGCCGAGATCCTCCGCGCCGTAACGATCGAACGTATCGAGCAAAATTTTTTCTTCCACGTCCACCAATTCTTTAACGCCCTCGTAAGCGATGTTCATAAACGCGCCGGGTTTTTCCACCCCGACGATCTTTTTGATCAGAGAGGAGGTTTCCGCCTCGTCGTACAAACGCATAACGGACGGCTTAAACTTTTGCAGAATTTCTCTGCTTGCGGCAAATGCCGAGGACATATCCTTGAACAGAAACCCGCGAAATCTTCTCGTTTCCGGCTGCTCGTAGATCCTTATCTGCGCCTTGGTGATAATCCCGAGCGTGCCTTCGCTCCCGATAAAAATCTGGTTGAGATCGGGGCCCGCCGCGTGCTTGGGCGCAGCGGACGTATGGATTATATCGCCGTTCGGAAGCACGATCTCCATCGATAAAACCATATCGTCTATCTTTCCGTACTTGGTCGAAACGACGCCGATCCCCCTGTGCGCCAGAAATCCGCCGACAGTGGAACACGTGAGCGACGACGGGTAATGCATCGTCGTAAACCCCTTTTCGTTCGCCGCCCACTCAACGTGTTTATAAATCGCGCCGGCGCCGCATTCTATGTACATGCTTTTCGCGTTCACGCCGTAAATTTTGTTCATTCTCTTGGTGTCGAGAAGAATTCCGCCGCACACGGGAATCGCCCCGCCTTGGGTGCCGCCTCCGCCGCCCCACGTCGTTACGGGGATTTTATAGTAATTTGCTATCTTAACCACCTTCGACGTTTCTTCGGCGTTTTCGGGGCTTACCACAAAATCCGCTTCCGGCATCTTTCTGCCTCTGTCCGCCCACATGCGGGACAACCAAAAATAATCTACGCTGTGCGTAACCCGATCGATCTCCTTAACCGAACAGTTTGCTTCCCCCACCGCATCCTCAAGCTCGGTAAGTATTTGCGTGCGTAAAAATTCGTCCATATCCGCTCCTTAAAAAAGTTTTTATCATAAATCTTTCGCTTTTTATGATAATTTTCTTTTATGATACCATACATAAAAATAATTTTCAACCGTTTCGCGATATTTTTATGAAAAAATTTTAATTTAAGAAAATTATTTTCACACGTCGCGCCGATCGCCGAAAAACAAATTGACTTTTTCACGAAAAAAGGATATAATTTAAAAGTATTTAAAAACTTCGATCGATAACATATTCGACAAAACCGGATTTGCGGCACAGAACTTATTTTTTATAAAATTGCGGAAACGGAGATCGCTGAATGAACAAAACGTTGTTAAAAATAAAAAACGAGTATGACGCGCTCGGCAAAGCAGAAAAAAAAATCGCAGACGTATTGCTGAATAACGATAAAAGCGTTCCTTCCATGTTTATCGGTGATTTTGCGCAGTTGTGCGATTGCAGCGTGGCTACCGTTACGAGATTTTCAAAAAAACTGGGGTTTAACGGATTTCCGCAACTCAAAATCGCCTTGGCGAGGGAAAAGGATTTTTCCCCTGTCGGAGAAAATATTACCGCCGCAGATACCGCCGCGGAAGTTTTTGCGAAAATTTGCAACGACATTTACGGTTCTTTGGAAAGGACAAAAAAAAGCATCAATGCCGACGAACTGCAAAAATGCTGCGAAGCCGTCATCTCTGCCGATAAGATTTTTTTATTCGGTTTGGGGAACTCCGCGTCCGTTGCGCAGGACGCCGCCCACAAACTGTTCCGATTAGGGAAAGATTCGACCGCATATACGGATAACCATATGCAGGCGATAGCCGCTACGCATACGGGGAAAGGCTCCCTCGTGATCGGCGTTTCTCATTCGGGCAAATCCAAAGACATCGTAGACGCGTTAAAACTCTCCCGCGAAAACGGCGCGACCACCGTTGCGATAACCAGTTTGGGCAATCACCCGCTCAAAAAAGTCAGCGACATCGTGCTGAATACCGTTTCGGAAGAAACGAATTACCGCATATTGGGCTTGTCTTCAAGAATTGCCCAACTCGCCATTATCGACGCGATATATTCCTATCTCGTGTGCCACCTTCCCGGGGCGATCGATTCCATCAATAAAACGGAATCCGCGCTGTGCTCTAAAAAATACTGAACGGCGGGAAAGCGCTCTGCGCCGTGATATTCCGGACAGTTATTGCCGTTCAAAAGCGTTCGGGCGAGGTTAAATAAAATCAGGTTTGCCATGCGCAAACCCGCCCTTTTTATAACTGCCCGTTAAATTTTCCGACTTTTTACTCATTTACCGTTGTTCGCCGCCGCTTTTTCGGACATAAAAAAACACCCTCTGCAGGATCTTGCCATAGGGTGTCTTTTTGTTATGTTCTCATATCGTCTCGGCTTAAACGGAAAATAAAAATTACGCGTTCTCCCCGATTGACCGGCGCGTTTGCCGGTTCGCTTTTATTTACGCCTGTTCGGCGGGATCGTTCCATTTACCGTCGCTGTTCCGCCAGCCTTCGGTCAGCGCGTCTGCGCCCGCAGCCGCGTCGTTGACCAGCGTATAGGTGATTTTATCCGCGCCGATGTTGACGAAAGCGCCCGCCCAAACCTTGGTGACGCCGGCGGGAATGACCACCACGCCCTCTTTTGCGTCCGTCGGATCGGCGGCGGCGTAAGACGCGTTCTTCACCACGCGCAACTTGTCGCAGCCGGCAAACGCGTCGCCGCAGATTTCCGTAAGATCATCGGAATAGATCACCGTAACCAGATTGTCGCAGTTGTAAAACGCCCTCGAAGGGATCTTCGTTACCGACGCGGGCAGAACGACTTTTTCCAGCCTGCCGCCGAGTTCGGTAACCGTGCCGTCGCTCTCGTCGGGAACGATCGAACCCGCAAAAGCGCCGATCCCGATCTCCGCGAGATCCTCCAGCCCCGAAAGATCGATCTCTTTGAGGTTCGTGCCGGCAAAGGCGTGATCGCCGATGCTTGCGAGTTTGCTTTCCGCCTCGAAAGCGAAGTTGCCCTTCACCGAAACATCCGCGCCGACTGCCGCCGTGCCGTTTAATCTGTCGCAATCCACAAACGCCTGCGCGCCGATGCTTTCCACGCTCGCGGGGACGGAGAAATTCGTCAGATAATAGCACCCGTAAAAGGCGTAATCGCCGATGGCGGAAACGCCGCCGAGCGTAACGCTTTTGAGATTGCTCATGGAATGAAAGGCGTAATCGGGCAGCGCGTAGTCCTCGCCGCCGACGACGGTTACGCTTTCGAGGGTCTTAGGCAGATAGTAGGTCGCCGAAGAGGACCCGTAACTTTGGGTAACCGCGGCGCCCGCGTCGTACTCTTCCGTGCCGAACACGTAACCGAACGTCTTTTTCTCGTCCACCGCGCCGGCCTTTTCCCCGACGAAGGGAAGGGTGATGCTTTTCAGTTTCTGCATCCCTTCGAACGCGCCCGCGGCGATCTCCTTGACGGTGGAACTGATCACGAGTTCCTCGATCGTCCCGTTGCCGCCGAACGCGCCCGCCTGAATTTTGGAAATACCGAGATCGTCGGGGATCACGACTTTCGTAACGTCGTTACCGGCGTCGTCCTTTTCCGCGACGTATTCGTAAAGCACTTTCTCCCCGCTCTGGGTGGTATAATAGTGAAACCCGGGTTCTTTCGACTCGCTTTCGCGCTGCGTGCACGCCGCCGCCCCAAAGGCGAAGCAAACAAGGCATACCGAAAGCAAAGCCGCCTTCAAAAACTTTTTCATCGATTTCAAGTCTCCCGTAAAGCGCATACGCGCCAATTTACATAGATACTTGATAATTTTACCATTTGGCGGCGTTTTTGTCAATCAATAAACCGATACGTGCCCGCAAATTTTTTAATTTGTCAGATAATCACGCTGCCGTCGAAGAAACTTTCGAAAAATCCGTTGGTATCCGCCCCGCATTTTTCAAACGTTCCCACAAGATCCTGCGGCTCGGCTTCCGCGAACGCGTAATCGGCGTAATACTTTTTCAGCCCCTTGAAGAACATATCGTCCCCCACCGTCAGGCGCAGGTATTCGTACATCAGGCAGGCTTTTATGTAGGCGATGCTGACGTATTCGTACTCGCCCGAATAGGCGCCGAGGGGGCGGAGCATGCTCGTATCCACCTTGCCGAAGAGTTTGTCGTATACGTTGCAGAACGTGCGGTACGTCAGTTCCGCCGCCCCGATCATCTGCGGGCGCGTCATCCCGAAACCTTCGTTGTTTTCATAAAACAGCACGGTGGAATATTCCGCCAGCCCCTCGTCGAGAAAGCCGTATTCCACCTGATTGTTCCCCACGGCGGCGTACCACCACTGATGCGCCGTTTCGTGCACGATGACCTCCCCGAACGCCGCGGGCTCCAGCCGGTCGCTGATATAGACCAGCGCGGGGTACTCCATCCCCCCTTCGTTGAACCCCGTTTCCACGACGGAAAGCGTCTTATAGGGATACGCGCCGAACAGCGAGGAAAACGTTTCCACGGCTTTCACGGCGTATTCCATGCTCGTTACGGGCTGTTTGTCTTTGCTGTAATAGTAATTGACGGTAACGCCTTCCGCGGAGGCGGACATCGTTTCAAAATTTTCCGATAAACACAAGGCGAAATCCCGCGCGTTTTCCAGCGCGTAAACGTTGGTTATCCCGCCGCCTTCCTTCCGGCTTTCCTTTAACTCTCCGCTCGCGGCGACGGTGTATTTTTCATCCGCGGTAAAGGTAACTTCGTAATCGGCGCAGTCGGAAAAGAACGGATCGCCGGAAGAATAGTAGACGCATTCGTAAAACCCGCCGTCGTACCCGCAGAGAACGGGATAGAAGTTGCCGAGATTGACGGCGCTTTCCGTTATGCCGAGGCGGTGGTTGATCTTGGCGAGGCTGACGGAAAAATCCACGCTGATCGAAACGCGCTCGTCGGGAAACACTTCCTCCTCGAGAGGGACGGAAAGGATGTTTTCATCCTTCCCCGTAACGGCGAAAGGCATCTCCCCGTTTTCGCCCGCCACCTTTTCGATTTCGATGTTCCCGTAACTTTTCCCCGCGTAGTACGCCCCCGCCGCCGCGGACGCCGCCACGGCGGGGTACTTCGCGCCTTGGCGGTAGGCGTTGGGAAAGAGGTTGAATTTAAGTTCCTTCACCGCCGTGGGGAAGGAATTGTAAAAGGTGAAATCCAGCGTGCCGTCGAGAACGCCGTCGTCGTAAGAACACGCCAGTTCGTATAAATTCCGATCGCGCTCCTTTTTGCCGCAGCCGGAAACAAAAAGCGCGCCGAAGGCGAAAACCAGCGCCAAAAGCAAGGTCAACTTTTTCATAAACCGCTCCTTGAAAGAACTTGTACACAATACGGTATGCGTTACCGGAACGGATTATGACTGACAAAAAGCCGCGGCGCAAAATCGATTTTGCGCCGCGGCTGCAAGAGGCGGATTTTATTTTTCTTCGAGTTCCAGATAGGTCAGGGGATTGATGAGCACCCCGTTTTCCTCCACGGAAAAGTGCAGATGCGCCCCGTCGGAAAATTCCTCCAGATAGGTGGCGGAAACGTTGGCGATAACGTCGCCCTTCTTCACCGTCTGCCCCACGTTGACGCCGTCGCCGTCCTCCAACGAATTATAGATGCTCTTTAACCCGTTTCCGTGATCGATGACGATGGTCGTGCCGTCGAGATAATTGCTCGTTACGCTCTCCACGACGCCGTCGTACACCGCGTACACCTCGCTCCCTTCCGCCGCGGCGATATCCATCGCCTTATGCGCCGTATAGATGCCGAGCGTGCCGTTGAATACGGGGTCTTCGGAATAATGCTGCGTGATCGTGCCGTTGACCGGCATGATGAACACGACTTCCTCCACGGTGGGCACGTCCGGCACGTCCGGCTCGTTGCCGTCGTCCTCGTCGTCCTTCGGATCGTCCGGATTGACGACGGGGGGCTTTTGCTCACCGCTGTCCGCGGGCGTTTCCGGTTTGTTGCCGAGGGTCAGCACCAGCGTGATGGACAGCGCCACCGCCAGTATGCAGAACCCCAGAACCAGATAAAAGGCGTTCTTTTTCAGAAACATCAAAAATTTGTTTTCGCTTTTCATAATATCCTCCGTTTCGACTTATTATGTATTGCGCCCCGTCAGTACGATCCGTAAACGAGCGGGCTGCCGAGCGCCACGTAATCTTCCGCAAACGCCGCGTGCAGATTGATCTTTTCTCCCTTTACGATCTTGAAACGTTTGATGCGGGGCGAATAGAGATATACGCTGTAAAGATCCTCCCCCGTCCGTTCGGTAAAGATGATTTCCGCATCGAAATATTTTATACACGCCGCAAGGGAAAAATTTTCCCGCGCCACGCGGCAGCTTTCTCCGCGCTTTCCGCTCACCGTTTCCCACGCGCCGTACGGCGCGCCGCCGCCCAGACTGCCGTCCTTTGTATAAATCTCGCTCACCGCAGAATACGCGGCGAACAGCGGCGGGTTGTTCGCCAGCATGAACGCCGAAGCGAGCAGCAGCCCCGCAAAGAGTATGTACAGTTTTCTCATCGTCGCACCTCTTGAAAATTTCGTTAAAGCGCCTTACGGGATGGATTATTGCCGCGCTTTCGCCCTTTTATACCCCGCCGGCGGAAAAATTTTTTTCGCTGTCCGCCGAAAGCCGCCGCGCCGGCGGGCAGACGAAAAGCGGGCAGCCCGACAAAGGGCTGCCCGCAAAAGGCGGCGTCGTTATAAACCGGCGGGAACTTCCCGTCCGCGCGAACGGTTTACGGCGCGTTCGCCAGCATATCCAGCGCGCCGCTTTCCCGCATCAGGGTGAGCACGGAAAAGGAGGACGGCAGATCCGCCGCGCGGGAAACCGCTTTCTTCAGTTCCGCAAACGTATAATTGCCGAACACGTCCCGCCCGCCGAGTTTTCTGTAAACGGCGGCGATCCTGTCCGACCAGCCGCGCAGCGTTTCAATCTCCTCCGTGAGCCGCGCCTTCGCCGGCGCGAGTTTTTCTTCGTCCGCAAGGGCGGCGGATGCGAGAATGCTTTCCAGCACCTCCCCTTCCGCATACCCCGTATACGCGGCGAGGTCCTTCGCCCGCGCCGCGTAATCGGGCACGGACAGCAGCCCCCCGTGGGGCGCGGAAAAATACGCCGCGTATAAATCGAGGAGCATCAGCGCCGCCGCGAACTTCCGTTCCGCCGCGGAAAGCCTGATTCTGCCGCAGCTTTCCAACATCTCCGCCACCGCGCTTTCCCCGCCGCCGGAAACGGCGCCGCAGGTGTGGTTTTCCGCCGCCGCGACGACGAGGCGGCTTTCCAGCAGTTTCACCGGCATATCGGCTTTATCCGCCGCGCCGAGGGCGTCGGCGATCGCCCCCCGCACGAGGTTGTAACTTTCGCGGCAGAATTCGCCCGTGAGCGCCCCGCGCACGCGGTAATCGATGAGGGAAACCAGCCCCGCGGAAAGGGATGCGAACGCCGCGGCGGCGCCGCCCCCGTCCGCACGCCGCAGCAGCGTTTCGTCGACGATGACGTAGCGCGGATTTTCCGCGGCGATCCGTTCGGGTCTTCCTTTGATCTTCACGCTCGCCGCGGGCGCGAGCACCCCGTCGGCTTCCGGCGAAAACGCGATATATAACAGGGGGAGTTTTTTCAGAGCGGCGAAATAGGCGGCAACGTCGTAACATTCGCTTTCGCAGACAACGATGAGCCGCGCGCCCTCCGCAAAGGAAAAGAGCGCGCCGATATTTTCCGGCGCGTTGTCGAAACGGCGGCGCACGGCAACTTGTTCCGCCTTCGCGCCGCCGGCGGCAAACGCCGCCTCCAGACGGAGTCCTTCTTTATCGAGAAACCCGCGGGAGGCGAACAACGCCGCCCTGCCCCCGCGCGCGAGGGAAGAAAGGCGCTCCGTTTCCCCGTAAACGTCGCCGCGGCGCAGATATACGGGCGCGCCTCTTTTCGCGCAGCCGCAGCCGAATTTTCCCGAAAGTATCTCTTCGAGCGTGTTTTCCTTGCCTTCCATTTTGTCCTCCCGATCTTACAGCAGCGGCGCGAACACGGCGCAGATGCCGCAGAACAGGCGTTTGAAAATCCCCATCTTGGCGCTTTTTTCGTCCTGTCTGACGCTCAGAAGAAAAGTCTTTTCAAAATCGTCCTTCATCCCGTGCAGGGCGTAACTTTTATACATCCACACGCCGCATTCGTAATGGTGCATCATGCTTCTGTAATCGAGGTTGATCGTGCCTACGATCCCCACGTCGTCGTCGCAGAGAACGTTTTTCGCGTGGATGAACCCGTCCTTGAATTCGTAGATCTTCACGCCGTAATCCATCAGCCGTTTATAATTGGAACGGGTGATGTTGAACACCAGTTTTTTATCGGGAATCTGCGGCGTGACGATGCGCACGTCCACCCCCCGTTTCGCCGCCAGTTGCAGCGCGTTGACGATCTCTCCGTCGGGAATGAGATAGGGCGTGGTGATGTAAAGGTATTTTTTCGCCCCGTTGAACACGTTCAGATAAACGTTTTTCGCCACGTAATCGTCGTTGATGGGTTTCGGGCCGTCCACGAAAAACTGCACCACGCCTTCGGCTTTCGTTTCCGCTTCGGGGGTAAGATAGGGTGCGAAATCCTCCACTTTTCCCGCCTGCATGTCGTACATCTGCAAAAACATCGTCGTGAGGGCGCGCACCGCCGCCCCCTTCAGCCTGACGGCGGAATCCTTCCAGATGCCGTAAGGCGAAGTGCGGTTGATGTATTCATCCGCGAGGTTTGCCCCGCCGACAAACCCGACGACGCCGTCGACGACGGTGATCTTTCTGTGGTCGCGGTTGTTGTGAATGCCCGTTAAAATGGGGCGGAAAGGGTTGAACCGCTGGGCTTTGATGCCGAGTTTCTGCAACTTTTTACAATACTTCGCGGGGACTTTGGAGATCGAACCGATGTCGTCGTACATAAAGCGCACTTCCACGCCTGCGGCGGCCTTGCGGGAAAGGATCTCCAGCAGCGTGTTCCACATCTCGCCTTCCTCGACGATGAAATACTCCATAAAAATGAAGTGTTCCGCCTTTTCCAGCTCGGCTTGGAGCGCCGTGAAAAAATCCTCGCCGAAAGGGTAATATTCCGTTTGCGTATCGGCGTAAGAGGGCAGATTGCACATGCTCTTGATATAGTTGTTCTGACCGAGGTAGTCCCCCGTGTCGGGCATTTTTCCGCCCGCTTTGGCGAAATAATAATCGAGCGAATCCTTGGTTACGTAATACACGTCCCGAAAATTTCTGCGCTGTTTCGGGGAAAGGCGGCTTTCGGAAAACAGGATGTACGCCAACGCCCCGAACACCGGCATCATCAGCACCACCGCCACCCACGTCAGTTTGCTTTCCGTGTTCATCTTTCTGTTGACGATATGCAAAAACACCAGCACGCTGATGACGGTGTTGACGATATACACCCAGTTGAATCTGAGCGAGGCGTCGGTAACCCACCAGACAAAGAGCAAAAATTGTAAGATGATGAGCAGGGCGATGAGCGTGAGCCTGCCGAACAGCATTTTGAAAATCTTCTTCATACGTCCCTCACCCGCGCACGCGCGCGGGGTTATTGAAATATGATAGCACACCGCCGCGCATTTGTCAAGCGGCGTTTTTCGGCGCCATGCGGGTGTCGTCAGATAGTCCCGCGGACGGCGGAAAAGAACGCTTTTACGGCAAACGCGACGATAAACGCCCAGACGGAGAAACTCGAAAGCGCGCACAGCACAAACAGATTTCCCGTTATGCCGTCCCCGAAGGTCATAATCAGCGTATACTGCAACGTCAGCACGGAAACCGACGCGTCGACGAGATTGACGTAGGTCAATATCTGCGCACCGCGATGGCTGAGTTTTTTCGCGCCGAAGTAATTCCGCGCGGAAACGGCAATCCTGTATACCGTGTACGCCGCGACGGAAATCGCCGCGATTTCGGAATAATTCACCTGTTTTTGCTGACGAACCATCAGCGCAATCGGCAGGATGAGGGCGATATCGAGGAAAAGCAGCGCAATGCACTGCCACGGAAGCGTCTTTTTGCGCCGCGCCTCTTTTTCTTCGTCGGAAAGTTCGACTTTCACGTACTTTTTCTCGCGGAAAAGCACGTCCGCCCGCAGCCCCGTCAGCAAGGCGTAATAGACGGCGACGGAGACGTTCCAGACCGAACGGTACGCCGCTCCGAGAAACGCGTTATATCCCGTAAACGCCGCCGAGGCAAGCAAAGAAAGGGCGGAAGCGAAGATTATCCGATACGCC
>CALVUL010000001.1 GCA_944363555.1 uncultured Clostridia bacterium | reverse complement strand
TCGAACGGGAAAACGTGATGCTGCAAAACGAAACGCTGTCCTTTCAGATCGCCATGATGTGCAGGGAGTTCGACAGGCGGTTCTGCCACGTGAAAGTATCGGGCGACATCGCCGCTTTTACGGAGATCCGCTACGCCGATCTCGTGCCGTCGTTCATGTCCGCGAAATACGATTGCGACGATTATTACATTACCAAAGAGCCCTCCGTGCAGCCGGACGTGCTGCGCCCCCTTCCCGAGGAAGGATTTTACATCTTTCACAAACAGTGGCGGGCGCTGTGGGTTACTGTGCGCGGTAAGGGCGCGATCCCCGCGGGCAGGCATCGGCTGGATTTCACCGTAACGGGGGAAACGGGCGAAGAACTCGGCTCCGTTTCCTACGAGGTTACGGTGCTCGAAGGCGCGTTGCCGCCGCAGAAACTGCTGTATACCAACTGGGTGCATTACGACAGCATCTGCAATTATTACCGCGTAAAGCCCTTTTCCGCAAGGTTTTACGCCCTCACGCGATCCTTTCTGCAAAAGGCGGCGGAACACGGCATGAACGTCGTCTACGTGCCGCTTTTCACCCCGCCCCTCGATACCGCCGTCGGCGGCGAGCGCACCACGGTGCAGCTCGTCGGCGTGAAAAAGACTGCGGGCGGCTACGAATTCGATTTTTCGGAATTTGAAACCTTCATCGCCATGTGCAAAGAGCTCGGCTATACGCATTTTGAGATGTCGCACCTCTTCACGCAGTGGGGCGCGAAAGCCGCGCCGAAAATCATGGCGGAAGTCGACGGAAAGCAAAAGCGGATTTTCGGGTGGGACACCCCGTCGGACGGAGAAGAATACGTCGCGTTTTTGACGGCGTTCCTGCCGCGGCTCGTGGCGAAAATGCGCGAACTCGCCATCGATAAAAACGCGTTTTTACACGTTTCCGATGAACCGAACGCCGCGGATTTCGAACATTTCGCAAAGGCGAGCGCGCTGGTGCGTTCTCTGGCGGAGGATATTCCCTTTATCGACGCGAATTCCAATCTGCAATCGTATCTCGACGGCATTTCGCCGCACCCCATACCCGCCACGTCGGAGGCGGAGGAGTTCCTCCCGTACCATATCCCCGATATGTGGGTGTATTATTGCTCTGGGCAGTATAACAACTATCTTTCCAACCGTTTAATGGGCATGCCGTCGCAGCGCAACCGCATTCTCGGCGCGCAGCTTTATATGAACGACATCGCGGGATTTCTGCACTGGGGATATAATTTTTACGAAAGTTTTCTTTCCATGCACCATCTCGACCCGTATGCCCGCACGGACGCGGGCGGGGCGTTCCAGAGCGGGGACAGTTTCATCGTCTATCCCGATAAAAACGGCGCGCTCGATTCCCTCCGCCACGAAGTGTTGTACGACGCGTTTCAGGATCTTCGCGCGCTGCAGCTTCTGGAAAGCAAGATCGGCAAGGACGCCGTCAAGGAATTTTTGCGCGGCGAAGGCGTGAAGGAAGGTTTTCACGAATACCCGCGCAGCGCCGTCTGGCACGCGGGGCTGCGCCGCAGAATTTATGAACTTTATTTCGGAAAGGAGAACGTATGAATAATTCCGACTTTGAAAAAAACACCGTTTCGGCGGAAAAGCAGGTGGATGCGTTCCGCCTTGTCAGGATCACGGAAAAGGAAAACGCCGCGCTGAAAGTCATGTTCGTGGGCAATTCCATCACCATCCACGGCGTCAAGGAAGAAATCGGCTGGAACAGGGAATGCGGCATGGCGGCGTCGTGCCTCGAAAAGGATTACGTGCATCAGACGGTGCGTATGCTGGAAGAAAAATACGGCCCCGTCGGTTACTGCGTGGTGCACGCCGCCGATTGGGAACGGCAGTTTTACAATCCCGACGTGCTCGATTTATTCAAAGAGGCGAAGGGGTTCGACGCCGACGTGCTCGTCGTCCGCATCGGGGAAAATTCCGATACGGAAAAGGTGAAAACGGTGGATTACGCCCCGTGTTTCGAAAAGATGATCGACTATTTCAGAAACGATCACTGTAAAACTTTCGTAACCAGCCTGTTCTGGCGTTACGATCCTTTCGACGTGCCCATCGAGGCCGTGGCGAAAAAACGCGGTTTTGTATTTATCCCCATCGACGATCTGGGAGAAAAGGCGGAATGCAAGGCGCTCGGCGAATTCTGGCACGGCGGCGTGGCGAAACACCCCAACGATTACGGCATGAAGTGCATCGCGGAGCGCATCGCGCGCGCCGTGGAAGGAGAACTGAAATGATTGTTTCAAAAAAGAATTACGCGATCCATATCGACGAAAAGACCGGCAATATCGCCGCGTTTTATGGCAGAACGGGCGTAAATTATCTCGAAAAACCCGTCGCTCTGGCGGATATTACCTTTATCAAAGAGGGCGGCGAACGCGTGTGGCTCACTACGGGGGACGCCCTTTCGGTAACGGAGAAAAAGGGCGTTATCACCGTCCGCTACGAAGGCGTGGGCGGGGCGGATCTTTCCGTTACGGCGACTTTCGACTGCACGGACGACACCTTCGTAAAAGCCCGCCTGAAATTTGAAAACCGCACGGGCATGAGGGCGGAAAGCGTGCGCTTCCCCAACGTGCTTTTGAAAAACCGCCTCGGCGTGAACGGCTATAAACTGTTTTGGTCGGCGATGGAAGGGGTGGAGATCGACAATACGAATTTCCGCAACGAACTGATGGGATATAACGACGGTACGGTTTTCCCCGCCAAGGGGTGGGAAGGCGTGTACCCGGGCGCCTGCCCGATGCAGTTTATGGCGTATTATAACGGCGAACACGGCTTTTATTACGCCTCGCACGACGGCGACGCCAATCTGAAACTGGTGGAATGGAAACCGGAGGACGGCGGTATCCGCCTGATCATGCAGCTTTTCCCCGCCGCGCCCTTCGACGCGGTCTACGAATACGGTTACGACGTGGTGCTCGGCGGCATCGGCGGCACGTGGTACGACGCCGCGGATGTCTACCGCGCATGGATAGAAACGAGCGGACTTCTGAACATGCCCAAACTGGAAGAAAACGGGGATCTGCCCGCGTGGCTGCTTTCCTCGCCGGTGGCGGTAACCTTCGTGATCCGCGGCAAGTGCGACGCGGGGGAAAATTCCGTCGTTCCCAACGGGAATTATCCCTATACCAACTGCCTGCCGCACATCCGCCGCTACGCAAAGGCGTTCGACGCGCAGATCATGACCTTGCTGATGCATTGGGAAGGCACGGCGCCGTGGGCGCCGCCGCACGTGTGGCCGCCCTACGGGGATACGGAGAATTTTAAAACGTTCACCGACGAAATTCATAAGGACGGCAACCTGATCGGATTGTATTGCAGCGGGCTGGGCTGGACGCAGAAGAGCCTGAACGACCCCGCGTACAACCGCGAAAAGGACTTCGAGGAACAAAACCTCGTCAAGTGTATCGAAACGGGGCCGGACAACGAGGTGCGCTATACCACCACGTGCTTTTACATCCGCAACGGCTACGAACTTTGCCCCGCCTGCGAACAGGTGAAGGGTCTCGCCGCGGAGGAGGCGCGCAAAATCGCTACGGAGGGGGACATCGATTATCTGCAGTTTTTCGATCAGAACCTCGGCGGAAACACCTACGGGTGCTATTCCGCGGAACACGGGCACCCGCCCGTCCCCGGCAGATGGATGGCGGAGGAAATGCATAAAACGGGCGAAAGGATGAAGGCGGAATTCAGAAAAGCCCGTCCCGACCGCAAGATGCTCATCGGCTGCGAGGCAGCCGCCTGCGAACCGCTGCTGAACGATTTCCGTTTCAACGATCTGCGCTACAACCTCGATTATATGTTCGGCGCGCCCGTGCACGCGTACAGTTATATGTTCCACGAGTACGTTACCAATTACATGGGCAACCACACTTCGGCAACGCGGCTGCTCGATACCCGCCTGTATCCCGAAAACATCTTCTACCGCACGGCGTATTCCTTCGTGCAGGGGGATATTCTGACGGTGATGTGCAAAAACGACGGCAAGATCAACTGGGAATGGAACGCCCCGTGGGAGGACGACAACGAACCCGATCAGGAGGCGTACGTCGCGTATATCCGCTATCTGAACGATTGGAGGAAGAGCGATCTGATGCGCCCGCTGCGTTACGGCAGAATGATGCGCCCGCTGCGCATACGCACGGCGGCGTATTTGGAAAAAGTGGACAGGAAGGATCTCATCCGCGTGCTCGACGAGGTGCAGACCACCCGCTTTGTTTACGAGGGGAAGGATATCCAGATTTTCGCCAATTTCCGCAGTAAAGCCGCCGTGTGCACGGTGTACGGCGCAAACGGCGTTTTATGCGATACGCCGGACGAAAAACAGGGTAAAAAGATTTGCGGCGACGCGGAAATCGAACTTCCGCCCCGCAGCGTGAAGGTGCTCGTGCTGAAAGGTTGAACGGGCGGGTCTGCAAAAAAAGCAAAAAAATATAACGGCGCCGGCGCGGAAAAACTTCCGCGCCGGCGCTTTCGCGTTTTTCCGGCAAAAAAATTCAGGAAAAGTGTACTTTTCCTGAAATGCCCGAAAAACATATGATTTCTGTGCAAACATGCCCGTTTGCGCATTTATTATAGCATAACCGACAAAAAACAGGCAAGCGATTGCATGCAAAAAAAGTACGCTTTTCCTGTATGCAGCAGAGGAGAAAAAGGGATGAAAAAGAGCGTATTTTTCATTGCGGCGGCGATTTTTTGCGCCGCGGTCTGCGCGGGGTTTACGGCTTGCACCGCAAGCGGCGCGCACGAGCACACCTATTCGGAGGACTGGGCGTTTGACAAAACGTATCACTGGCATGCGGCGACATGCGGGCATACCGACGAAACGAGCGGAAAGGCGAAACACGTTTTTGAAGGGGACGTTTGCGCGGTCTGCGGCTATTCGGCGGTGAGCACGGGGTTGGAATACCGCCTGAATGCGGACGGGAACGGTTATGTCGTCGCGGGGCGGGGGACCGCCGCGGGCGATATCGTCATTCCCGCAGAATACAACGATCTGCCCGTAACGGCGATCGGCAGGCGCGCGTTCGAAGACGCTTCGATCAAAAGCGTTACGATCC